>JANXTN010000300.1 GCA_025352435.1 Ferruginibacter sp.
ATTGGTGCAACTACCGTTATGCCAAAATTACCTGCATTCAGCATACCCGCATTGAATATTCCAAAGACAACTTTATTGTCTTCTAGAGAAGTAATGCCGAAACTTCCAACAATTGATCTTACTTCTATTGGAATTCCAGCAATTGATATTTCAAGCCTAAAGTTCTGGGGACTGGACATTAATATCTGTCTTGATGAAAGCAATTCTTCTCCGCTAAATAATTCAAATGAATTTATTCGCTTTGCTGATAAAAATGATGCGCAGGTAGGATCTATAAGAGGTGTATCGGTTGCTAACTGGTCAGCCAATTACCTAAACCCGGTTTTCTTCAACAAATTACGTGGCGCCTTCTTAAGCAGTAAGGCAGATAAGTTTCATGCCCAATATCACTTTAAGCAAGAAATATCTACAGCATTGGCAAGCTATGCTAAAATTGGTGTGGAATATAGCTCTGGTAATGGTGATTATGCAGAATGGTTAGAGCGTTCAGATAAGATGGAAGCAATTTCTGCAGGCGATATTGTAAGTGTAAAAGGCGGTAAGATCACCAAAGATTTAAACAATGCAGAGCAGGTGATGGTGGTTTCTCATGCACCTATTATGTTGGGTAACACACCTGCAGCCAATAACAAAGATTTAGGAAACAGCATTGTTTTTATAGGACAAGCCCCGGTAAAAATTATGGGCGCTGTAACAAGCGGAGACTTTATCATCGGTCAGTTAAACACGCCAGGTTATGGAATAGCAAAACATCCTAATGACATGACCATTGATGATTTTAAACTCGCCGTAGGCAGATCATGGGATACAGATGAAAGTGCAGGTTTAAAAATGGCTAACACTGTAATTGGAATTCATAACAGCAGCTTCATTAACCTAATTAAAAATTTAAAAGAAAAGGCCGACAACAACGACGCAAGATTAAAAGCTATTGAGGCAAAATTGAATTTGTCACCTGCGCATAAAAAAGCGGGAACTGTAGCTAAACGCAAATAATAAATTTAAAAACCAACAGATGAAACAAGCAACAGCAGCCGGCAAAGTTATTCCATTGTTGATCGTTTTCCTTTGCATTACAGCACTAAAAGGATATAGCCAAGCAACCGAATCTTTAGCAATAAACACATCTGAAAAGGAAGCCTATAGTCTGAAGTGGTTACAAGATTTATATGAGCCGGGTGTTTCAATGAAGAATGATTCTCTGGTGATAAACAAAGAGGCGGAACGCTTGCTGAACGAAGCGTCCTATAGATCTACCATATATCCGGCCGCTTATACATGGGAGGCAGCAGCGGAATTCATTAAACGAAATGAGATCAAAAAAGCACTTTGGTATTTTATCAACCTATATACCATTAACAGTCAGAATAAAGAAATGGTCATTAAATCTCTACTGGTATATAACAAGGTTTTTAAAATGGACAAGGCGCTAATGAGTTCATTTTACACTTATAGCTTAACTGATCCCGAAATTGGCAAAATTGAAAACGGGCATTCAGAAATAACTGCCCCGCATGTAATGGAAAAAAAGCTGAATTCATTAAAGGCAATGCTTTTTTATCTCAATAAATATAAATCGGCAGAAGAGATTAAAAACGAGAAAAAGAATTAGAATAAACATTGGGATGTTTGATAACTAAGCTTCTGAACATTCAGAGGCTTTTTTATTTTTAGGAGAAAATTTATTGAAGGACGGCTGCGCTACGAGATCGTTAACCCTTCCACTTCGCAAATTTTTTATCCTTTAAAACAATGCATCTTATCATCCTCTACAATCTCTAAAAACTCTCTTAGTGTTACAACTTCCGGCAAGGCCTTGTAACATTCCCAATGCTGATTCGCAAGCATCCAAAATATTCTCCACACATTTTTACTTTTAATAAATGTTGCTTTTGCATAACCGTATTCCCTCAGCTTACTTTGGTTATTCCAGACAGGCCTAACCTCAACAAGCACTACGCTCTGGCCTTCGATTTTATAACCTATGTCCAACTGCATTCTTATACCCTTCGAAGGGCGAACTTTTACTATGTAGTTTTCCATTATCTCTATTACGTCCACCGTCTTTAAAATATCAATACCCATTCTGATTACTTTTACATTCAAATAATGTCTGCGTTCGTACTGATAAACTTTTGTGTTTTCCCACATTTTTTATCAAGACAATTTCCTCCAGTTTTCATAGGTCATCTCAAATTTTATTTCTTTGATTCCATGTAAGCCAACTTCTACCCAACCGGCTTTTCTGTAAAAGTTAACAGCTCTTGTATTAAAACCTGTTCCCAGCCATACAGTTGTTTTTGTTTGGGCAAAATACCAATCAAGCATTATTTGATGAAGCTTTTGGCCAATACCTTTCTTTTCAAAAGCCGGATCAATAAACAGTGCCCAAATGTTATTCTCTTTTAAATCCGCTATCGCAAAACCTACAATTGTATTGTCTATTTCACAAACCCAACCTTTTCCTCGCACAGTTATAAATTCCTTGCAGTCTTCATTAGTGACAAGGTTAGGATCGCTTAATGTATTTTCCCTCACACTATTTCTTACAACTTGTATTTGCTTTATATCATTAGTTGTAGCTTCTCTAAAAATCATTTGTGTTTCCTGCAGTTTTATTTATTCTAAATGATATTCTCATTTTAGTAATTGTGCTTACTCTTCAAGTGCCAACGGTGGCTTTTTTATACGAAGCATTTAGCATTGCACTGTTACCTTTAAAAAAGTTGCATGCATTAAAGTTGTTTTCGGTGATTCGCTTTTATTTTGACTGTTAAAAAGTGAAATTAATTCCTGCTCTAACTCAACAGTTTTACCATTCTTTTCAGCTGCTTCAAATGCATTTATGGTAGGGCCATAATAATTCTTAAATATATTTACAAATTCGGAGGTGGAGTAGGGAGCCCTGAATTCAAAACTATATCTGGTAAAGGAGATATTTTCTTTTGCAATACTGGCTTTTGCAAAGCGGTCTGTCACTTCTTCTTCTTTACCCCATAACATTGGGCTGATAAAACCTTCGGGAGGTGGCGGTGTATAAGCTGAGCTGATTCTTAATATTTGCGCTGCTAGGGTCGGATCTCCAGGTATCCAGTTGCCCATTACTATCCTGCCGCCGGCTTTGGTAACACGTACCATTTCTTTGGCTACATCATACGGCTTGGGAGCGAACATTGCACCAAAAATACTTACCACTAAATCAAAGCTTTTGTCTTGCAGGTCTATCAGAGCAATAGCATCACCTTCTTGAAAAGTACAGTTATTCAAAGCAGCTTCTTTCGCTCGCTTGTTGCCCGCTGCCACAAGGTTGCTTGCAATGTCCACTCCTAAAACGGTAGCGCCCAATTTTGCAGCTGGTATCGCTGTCGTGCCATCTCCACAACCTAAATCAAGAATCTTAAGGCCTTTGCTGATCCCCAATGTTGACACAAAATCTTCTCCACTCTTCCGCATAGTTTCTGCAAGACGAGTAAAATCTCCTTTTTCCCAAAGTGCTTTGTTCGGATTCATTTTTATTAATTATTAAGTGATGAATTTTAATCTACTTTCCATTTCGCATTTACAACTCGTCCAAAAACTAACTTACGAAGCGACCATATTTATAAAAGCAATAATCAAGTCCACAACCCCTCCTTCTGCTATTTCTCCAAAACGGCCTCTTGATAAAATGCCGAGTACCATGTTCCATTTCTTTTTACAAAGGTTGCAGAAGATAGTACGAATAAAACCCTACACTGGTCTAATGCAATAATGATCATAACAATTCCCCTAAGCAAATCAATAGACTGAATACGTTTGTTTAAGACAATGGTCTCAGTTGTATTTCATCGAATTTTTATTATTGATGCTTTAATAACAGTTACTAAAATGGCCATTAGAATCTCCTCTCTAAAACTGAAAGTAAATAAACGTGCTGCTGCTCTCCTGACTCAGTATAAGTAAAATGAGCATAGCGCTCCAGATAAGACCAAGTACCCACCATGGCAGTTTTTCGGCCACGCCTAATACTCTTCTGTTTCTCATATACCAATGTGTTGCCAGCATACCTACAGTAATGATGCACACTTTAATTATACTAAGGTTGCTTAGCAATACGGCGCCATTGTGCACAGCACCAAACATAGAGGCCAGCATTCGCCAGGCTGATGTAAAATCGGGAGCTCTAAAAAATACCCAGGTTACATTTACTAAAAAGAAAGTAAACAGCGCATATAAAAAATTAGATGAGGGCAATGTTTTTAAAAACCTCGGGGCGGCAATGCCACTCATTGCAATGGGTGTCTCCAGCACCGTATTTTCTTGCAGCGCATATTTTGGTTTGAGATCTTGTATAAATTTTTCTGCCATCAAATAAAAACCATGCAATGCACCCCATACTACAAAGGTCCAGTTGGCACCATGCCATAACCCACCAAGCAGCATTGTTATCATCAGATTAATGTAGGTTCGAAAAGCACCCTTGCGGTTTCCTCCCAATGGTATGTAGAGGTAGTCTCTCAACCAAGCCGAAAGAGTAATATGCCACCGGCGCCAAAAGTCTGAAAAACCTGTGGCAGCATAAGGGTACAAAAAGTTTTCGGGCAGCACAAAACCAAGGCATGCAGCCACCCCAATTGCACAGGTACTATACCCTGCAAAGTCAAAGAAAATTTGCCCTGAGAATGCCAGCACACCCATCCATGCATCCAATCCATTCAATGCTTCTTTTGAGTTAAATACAGTATTGGCGGGCTCTGCCAGCATACTGTCCGCAAGCACAACCTTCATAAAAAGCCCAAGGCTCACCAACAACAATCCCTGCATCAGTTGCTTGTGATTAGCGGTACGTGGGCTTTCAAACTGTGGTACCAATTGCGGTGGTCGAACGATGGGGCCGGCCACAAGGTGCGGAAAGAAGGTGACGAACAGGGAAAAATCCAGGAGCGAGCGGATGGGCTCACTTCTTCTCTTGTACATATCTATGGTGTAGCACAGCGTTGTGAAGGTGTAAAACGAAATGCCTGCGGGCAAAATAATATTAGGCTTGGCCGGTTGATAATGCATGCCCATAGCATTCACCAGATGAGTGAAATTTTCAAGCAGAAAAGTGCCATATTTAAAGAACACCAGCATGCCCAGATTCCCAATCAAGCTAATGATAAGCAGCAGTTTTCTTTTGTGCTTATTAGGCTCGGTGTATAACCGGCGGCCTACAAAATAATCTACAATGGTTGCAAGCCAAAGCAACAAAATAAACGGGGGATTCCATGCGGCATAAAATATATAGCTGGCAATGAGCAGGTTTATTTTTTTAACTTTCCAGGGAAGTGGCAGGTTGTGCAAAAAAAGCATTACTGCAAAAAATACCATAAAAGTATAAGAGTTAAATACCATGGCTTGTGTATTAGATTATAAAAAATTAGTTGGATGTAATGGGACTTTTGGCAAACTTCCACCCTTTCTCCTGCTCCAGTATTTTTGCAAGGTTTTGTGTGTAGACTATCGCATCGCTCTGTTTTAAATGTGAAAACTCCGGGCAAATAAAATGATCTATGGCAGGATAATCTTTAAAGTGTATTCCATTCACGCCGGTTGTGGCCAGTATTTTCTCCCAGTAAAGTGCTCGTGGAAAACCTCTTTGTTCTCCTTCCCAATAGGGTCCGCTGGAAGGTGATCTTACAAATATTACCTTCCCCCCTCTTGCTTTTATTTTGTCTATGTCTTTGTGTATGATTGCAATCATCGAATCCGTTTTTGCAGCGTTAGCTGGCGGATCTTTGCTTACACTTCTATAAAAATCCCATAACCCAGTTACCTGCTTTTGTATCGTTGTGTCTTTTTCAAACCTATCAGTCATAATACATTGCCTTTCAAAATTGCATGGATTAAAATCCATTGGACAGCCATTAGGTAGTGCAAACACACCTTTCCTTCTTGGTATCGGGATCTCTTCTAATAATGCGTTAAGTGATAAATGATCTTTGTTTAAAAATACCAGCCCGTTTTCCAACTGATGATTTACCAAAAAACTGAAACGTTGTGCCGGTGTTCGCTTTTTATAATACGCAACTCTTTTGGAGGGTTCGGCTATATTTTTGGGAGAGGTTGAAAAGAAAAGGCCTTCCGTAACATCAATTACTAGTTTCCCTTTGAAATTTTCATCGGCAGCAAGGTCAGCAAGCACAGGCAGGGGTGAGTTTCCTTCAATTGCCAATTGTATAGCATGGTCACCTGTTAGTTTTTGCCACGTAGCAATATCCAAATCAAATTTATTGCGGGATGAGCCGATAAAAACCGTAGCCTTATCTGCAGCTTCGTATACCATGGCACGCTTATCTGCCCACAAACTTTCTCCATCATCGTAAGCAATTTTAATTCCCTTGTTTCGAAGATGTATTTCCCAGCCTACAAAAAAAGCGAGGACAATTATCAACATTAAAATACCCGCTCTTGAAAAAGATGATGTTAGCATGATAAACGTATTAAAAAGATTACAATAATTATTGGTAATGATATATCCTATCTAGTAATCGCAGGCGGGGAATCACATTTCAATTGACTTTCGAAATGAGTAAAATAAAGATAGTACTAAAAATAATATGGGCAATTAATTAAATATATTTTATTTACAATTATCGCTGTTTCTTTTTTCATCATTATTGATTATTTTGTTTCTTAACAATTTGTGGTATAGATATAGTTTAAAAATTCCTTTTAAATACAAACAGGAAAGTGAGATATTATGAGTAAAGAATCTAAAATAGCTCAGTTAGGTATATTGAATATTCTTGAACATATGAAAAATCCATTAACCAATATCAGGTTAAGTTTGGATATGCTGGAATACGAAATTGATGCAGACAGAACTAAATACCGGGATATAATCAAGAAAAGCACAATTAGTTTAGAAGAATCCATAAAGGATTTATGCAAGTCGTTTGATGATCTTGGCGTTACCATCCATATTGAAACAGACAGTCCAAACTTAGACTCCCTCCATATCGATCAATAATTTTAATTGCCTACAGATAAATTCAAATTTCAAAACTGGTTTTAATAATTTGCTTTTGTTCGATATTATTTGAACCCTATTAATAAATATTCCTATGAAACTTCTTCTTTGTATTAGCGCATTATTTATCTGTTTAAAAAGCTCCGCACAGCTGCATTCCGCTATACCTGTTATTCCTTCAAAAGTGCAACCTGTACCCAATGCTACCACAACTGATAAATCGGCTCCGCCTCAACCTATTAACATTCCGGTAGCTGCTAATCCTGTACCTCCCATCTACCCAGGAGCAGAAGCAAAAGCGGTTGAAATACCAAAGCAATTAATTAACCCACCGGTTACCCCATCCGGTACACAGCCAATTCAAAAAGAA
>JANXTN010000264.1 GCA_025352435.1 Ferruginibacter sp.
TAAATCGAGCTTTTTTTTTGAATATTGCGCTATATGAGTTTACGATTTGCAATAATTGGATGCGGTAGAATTGCCAAGAGACATGCAGAGCAGATTGCAAAAATAGGAAGACTTGTTGCGGTTTGTGATACCAATGTTGAAAAATGCAATGATTTTGCGGTCTCTTATAACGCCAAGCCATACTTTTTTATTGATGATTTGTTGAAAAATGAAAAAGATGTAAATGTTGTAAGTATCTGTACACCAAATGGCTTACATGCAGCACATAGCATTTTAGCCCTTAAAGCCGGCTTTAATGTTTTGTGCGAAAAACCACTTTGCATACATGCAGATGATGCAAAAATGATGGTAGGTACTGCTTTAAAGGAAGGTAAAAATCTTTTTGTGGTGAAGCAAAATCGTTACAACCCTCCAGTTGTATTTTTAAAAGAACTTATAAAAGAAAAAAAGCTCGGAAGAATCTTAAGTTTTCAAATTAATTGTTTTTGGAACAGACCCAATGGATATTATGTTGATTGGAAAGGAACAAAAGCTCTTGATGGTGGTTCGCTTTACACCCAGTTTAGCCATTTTATTGATTTACTTTATTGGTTATTGGGTGATGTGGAGGAAGTTAAATCAATGTCAAAAAATTTTTTACATCCATCTATTGAATTTGAAGACTCCGGTGTGGTTCTTTTTGAAATGAAAAACAAAGCAATTGGTACGATGAATTATACAGTAAACAGTTTCGCCACTAATATGGAAGGATCTTTTACAGTTTTTGGAGAAATGGGAACGGTGAAAGTAGGTGGACAATATTTGAATGAATTAGAATATTGTAATGTTGAAGGAATTGAGTTTCCTGTTTTGCCAAAAGGCAACGCAGCAAATGGCTACGGATTTTATAAAGGCAGCATGAGCAACCACGACAAAGTGTATGAAAACTTAGTAGAAGCTTTACAAAATCCTTCTCATGAATTTGCAAGGGCAGATGAAGGCATGAAAACTGTGGAAATAATCGAAAAAATATATTCCCAGCAATAGTTTGAAAAAAATACTACACATAGTTGGTAACAGGCCTCAGTTTATTAAACTGGCAGTGTTGTACAAAGAGCTCGTAAAAGAAAAAAAGATCATTCAAAAAATAATTCACACCGGGCAGCACTACAGTGCCAATATGAGTGATATTTTTTTTAGCGAATTGAATATTCCTCTCCCCGATGTAAATTTTAATATCCAAAATTCTTCTCCGCATATTTTTATTGGCAACGCTGCAGAGGCGCTTTACAATTATTTTTTAGATGAAAAAGATGCAGTAGTTTTTACCTACGGTGATACCAATACAACGTTGGCTGCGGCTGTAGCAGCCAAAAGATGTGGGTTAAGGCTAGTTCATTTTGAAGCTGGCGTGAGAACTTATGATAACAGCATGCCTGAAGAAACAAATAGAGTTTTAACGGATAGATTGGCAGATGTAAATTACTGTTGCACACAGCGTAATTTTCAAACAATGAAAGGTGAAGGTTATGGTGGTACAATTGGAAGTGAATTAGTACTTACAGGAGATTTAATGCTGGATGCTTTTTTACAAATTGAGCCATCAGGTAAAAATATAACGAATCATAAAAAATATATTGTTTGCACTATACACAGAGAAGGGAATTTATTAAACAAGCAACACCTCACAGACATCGTAGCTGCTTTAAATAAAATTCACACATCTACACCGGTTATAACGCCCATTCATCCGCATACGAATAAAAGGTTAGTAGAATATGGTTTGATGCCAACTTTTGATTTGTTGGAGCCGCTTGGGTATGCTGATATGAAAACGCTGTTAATGGGAGCGGAATATGTAATTACAGATAGCGGCGGCACCAGCCGGGAAGCATATTTTTTGCAAAAAAAATCATTGGTGGTGATGGACAGTCCTTTTTGGCCGGAGATTATGGAAGTAGGTTGTAGCATTCAAACAAGTGCCGATTCAACTTTAATTCTGGAAAACTTGCGTAAACTACATTTACTTAAATCAGACTTTTCAACTGCCATTTTTGGAACCGGCACAGCCGCAGAAAATATAAGGAAGCACTTAACAGTTTATCTTGCAAAGTAAACAACTGATTTCTTCAAAGCATGGCTGCAAAAAAAATTACTGTTTCTGTCATATCTGATCTTACTACAGACCAACGGGTAATTAGAATTTGTAGCACTTTACAAAATATGGGTTTCAATGTATCTGTAATTGCTCGATCGTTTAAAGATAGTTTGCCGCTGGATAATTACCCTTTTGAAGCCACACGTATAAAATGTTTTTTCAGAAAGGGTGTTATGCAGTATGTTGAGTTTAATTGTAAGCTACTTTTGAAATTACTTTTTTGCAAAACTGATTACCTACTTGCTAATGATCTCGACGTTCTCATTCCGAATTATGTCGTAGAGAAAATGCGATGCAAGTTTTTATTTTATGACACACATGAATATTTTACCGGTGTGCCGGAACTACGGAATTCACCATTAAAAAGAAAAATATGGAAAGCTATTGAAAACTATATTTTTCCAAAATTAAAAGTTGTTTACACAATAAATGATTCCGTAAGAAATAAATATTTTGAAGAATATGGCAATCAAATTGGAGTTGTTAGAAATGTACCAATAACCAAAAAAGTAAATCCGCTTATTTTACCTGCTAAATGGGAAAACAAGATAATATTATTGCTACAAGGTGCAGGAATAAATGAAGGAAGAGGTGGGCTTAAGTTGGTAGAAGCGATGAAATTTTTACCGGATAATTATTTATTGTTATTTATTGGCAGCGGTACACAATGGAATATCATTAAAGACAAAAGAATAGAATGGCAATTAGGAAGTAAGGTAGAAATGCTTGACAAATTACCGCCGTCAGAGTTACAAAAATATACTGCTATTGCTCATATTGGTTTTAGCTTAGATTCTTTTGAAGATTTGAACTGTCTGTACAATTTGCCAAACAAAATATTTGATTATATGCATGCGGGTGTTCCAATTATTGCAACGGCTATACCTGAAGTTAAAAAAATATTAGACCAATATAAATGTGGGATATCTATTGAATCTAATGATGCAAACACAATTTCTGAAACTGTGAAAACAATGATGGAGAATAAAGACGCCCATGAGATGTATAAAATAAATTGTGCTAAGGCCGCCAAAGAACTTTGTTGGGAGAATGAAAGCAAAAAATTAGAAACGATTTATAATTCCTATTTGTGAGTGAGATACATCTCCATATCGTTACACATGATGTGCCCTACCCTGCTGATTTTGGTGGAGTGATAGATGCATTTAATAAAATAAAAGCATTGGCTAAATTAGGTGTAAAGATTCATCTTCACTGCTACACAAATAAACGTGCAAAACAATCTCTGCTAGAAGAATTTTGCGAAACTGTTACCTACTATCCACGCAAAATGATTCGTGGCGTTTCTTTTAAATTACCTTTTATAGTTGTTTCAAGGCAAGACAAACAATTGATGGAGAATTTACAAAAGGATAAACATCCAATATTGTTTGAAGGCATTCATACAACATACTTATTGCACAAAAATCTATTAATTGATAGAAAAATTTTCTTAAGAATTCTGAATGTTGAAAATATTTATTATTTATATTTAGCCACACATGAAAAAAATATTTTAAAACGGTTCTACTATTCTACAGAAGCTAAACTTTTAAAAAAATATGAACATGATATATCCGACAAGGCAATTATTTTAGCATTGAGTACTGCCGATAAAGCATTTTTTCAGTCAGAATACAAAGCAAGAAGCATAATTTTTCTACCGGCTTTTTTACATCATAACACTGTCAGTTCCCTCATTGGGTTCGGAAAATATTGTCTCTATCATGGAAACTTGCAAGTAAATGAAAATGAAAAAGCAGCTGTATGGCTCATTGATAATGTTTTTTCAAAATCTTCTATACCATTTGTTATTGCAGGAAACAAACCATCTAACTCCTTAAAAAGGTTAGTAAAAAAATACCAAAACATCAGTATAGTAAATACTCCTACAGAAATTAACATGCAACTCCTTGTAAAGAACGCACAGATAAATATTTTACCATCTTTTAATAATACCGGAATAAAATTAAAATTGCTAAATGCTTTATATAACGGTAGACATTGTTTGGTAAATAATGCGGGTGCAGAAGGATCGGGACTCAATGATATTTGCGAAATAGCTGAAACAAGCGATGAATTCACTGAAAAAATAAAAATTCTTTTTAAAAAAC
>JANXTN010000336.1 GCA_025352435.1 Ferruginibacter sp.
GTCTGCAAGTCCTTTTGTTTGTTCAATACTATAAAAAATCCTGTTGCCTGCAAGGCTACCTATTTTGTTGAAATAATACATTCCCGAAATTGTGTTATCAATCTCTACATTTATATTTTTCAGGTTTACATGGCTGCCGGAAATTAAAAATTTATAGGGAGAATTTGTGAGGGTATCGACAGGTAATTTATTTTCAATTTTGGTATCAACTTCCTTATAAGTTTTCATAAAGAAATTTACCCCATTTGCGGTAAGATTATCAATACCAAAATTTAATCTGTCGGGCTGAAATTTTGTAGTAGTTAAATCAAGATTTTTTATGGAAGCATTAAAATCATTTCCTGCATACTTATCTTTAAACTTTACCCCAACATTATCAAAAATCATCTGGGTAAGCGTAAGTTTTAATGCCGCTGTATCTTTGTTTTTTGTGGTAGATTTATTTCCGGTAAACGCATCTACAAAGAACTGATAATTAAAAGCGGTATCATTTTCTGAACGGTTTATATTGATACCAATATTTTTTAAAACAACTTTTTTAATATCAGTATTTCCCTGTAATAATTTCATCATATCCAGATCGACAGCCAGCTCATCTCCATATAATAAAGTATCTTTTTTCTGATCCTGTATGTACACATTTTTAATCTTCAACCATTTTGGTAAAGAGTAATCTATTGATCCGATTTGAATCTGTGTTTTAAGTTTTTTCTCCAGATAACTTTCTACCTGGTTTCTTACAGTTCTTTTGCCTGCATTTGTATTTATAAAACCAAATAAGACCAATACTAAAATGGATACTACAATAAAAATCCACAGTATTACTTTTGTGGTTTTTATCAATATATTTTTAGCACTTGCCATTCGGGTAAAAAGAAGATTTAAAAAATGCAAATTACATAATGCATTCTTTGCCCCTATAAGAAATTTTTATGCCTTGATTGCTGTATTGTAAAACTCAATACGGACATGACTGGAAAATAAACGAAAAGTATCTTTGGGGAAAATGATTCCCACAATTACACGTTCAATTTCTTCAGACATTTTTCAATATTTGTAGCCGGGCCAAATATACCTTTAAAAATCTCTGCTCTTTTGCTGATGATTTCTGCTGCATTTAATATAGTAAACTTTTGTGGCGTTAGTCCTTTTTTTACTTCTTTCCAATGCAGCGGCATAGAAACAGTAGCGCCGTTTTTAGGTCTTAAAGAGTAGACAGAAGAAATGGTTTGGCCACTTCTGTTTTGCAAATAATCCAGGTAGATTTTTTCGTTCCCACGCTTTTTTAAATTTCTTTCAAGTGTTGTAAAGCCAGGCAACATTTCACTCACCATCATTGATAATAAATGAGCAAAGTTTTTTACCTCTTCGTAATCATATTTCTTTTTCATAGGCACATAAATATGTAAACCCGATGCGCCGGAAGTTTTGCAAAAGCTATTTGCCCCTGCCTTGTCTAAAACTTTTTTAAATGCATTTGCAGCTTCAATAACCTGCTCAAAAGTATTTTTTTCAGAAGGGTCAATATCTATGATCATGTAATCTGGCTTGTCAGGAAATTTAATTGTGGAATGCCATGGATTTAATTCTATACATCCCAAGTTATTGAGGTATGCAAGTGTTGCTTTATCATTGCAAATGATGTAGTCAATTTCTTTTTTTGATGACTCAGAATATACTTTAAAAGATTGAATAAAATCCGGTGCATTTTCACCCGCATCCTTATGAAAAAACCCATCATCATTTATACCATTTGGATTTCTTTTTAAAGACTCCGGACGATTTTTTAAATATGGCAAAATATATGGTGCAATTTTCTGGTAATATTCTGCAACCATTCTTTTTGTAACCTTATCATTTGGAAAATATATTTTATCGGGATGGGTAATTTCTACAGAAACTTTTTCCGCTTTTATTAAAAACTTTTCGTTACTTTTTGGAGCAGTATTTTTAGCAACAGGAGTTGATGTTGCTTTCGGTTTTGTAACAGATTTTGTAACAGGTTTTTGCGCTTCCATATTTGTTTGTTTTACATTTTTATCAGTTCGTATTCTTAAAAAAACCGGATGTCTTAGTTTTTCATCTGATGTCCATTCTGTAAATTTTACTTCGCAAATAATTTTTGGCTTTACCCAAGTCACTTTATTATTTGTAATTATTTTTTCTGAGAAAGGAGATTCACTTTGTACAAGCGGTTGCAATAAATTAAAAACTGTCTGCAGCATTTCCTCATCATATCCCGTTCCTGCATGCCCTGCATGTACGAGTTTGTTTTGCTTCATTATGCCAAGCACGAGGGACCCAAAATATTTTCTACCTCCGGTGGGTGCAGTGTATCCACAAACAATTACATCAGCTGATTTATGATTTTTTATTTTCAACCAGTCATTTGTTCTTTTACCTACTGAATATTCGCTATCAGCTTTTTTTGCCATTATTCCTTCCAGGTTATTTTTTACTGCAGTTTCAAAAAACGATATACCTTTTTCCACTACATGATCAGAATATTTTATCACGTCATTTTTTGGAATCAAAGTTTTTAATAATTCCTTTCTGTCCGTCAAGGGTAAATGCGTAAGGTCATTTCCGTCGAGAGACAGCAAATCAAAAACATTATAACATATTGGGAAATGCGTATTTTCTGCATAGTGTTGTATCTTTTGAAAATCGGGAAAGCCGTTTTCATTCAGCACCACTATTTCGCCGTCTAAAATCGCATCGTGCTTTATATCCCTAAGTGCAGTTGCTACTATTGGATAATTTTGGGCGAAGTCATTGCCGTTGCGGGAGTATAATTTGATTTCTTTGGAAGAGAGTTCAGCGACAGCCCTGTAACCATCCCATTTTATTTCGTAGATCCAATTTACACTGTCAAAGGCAGCGTCTGTTTCCTTCGCCAGCATTGGCGTTATGGGATTACTTATCTTTTGTGGGTTTGCCTTTAAACTATACTGAGCTTTTTTTTTACAGGTTCCGCAGTCTTCTCAGCAAGCGCTTTATTTATGGGAGAATTTTTTGCTGTTTCTTTTTCGCTGTTGTAGTCACCATCTGTGGCAAATTTATCATTGTGCTTTATCAGCAACCATGTATTCTCTTTATCACCGCTCTTGTTTTTAATTTTTACAAGCGCAAATTCGCCTTTCAGTTTTTTTCCTTTTAATACAAATTTTAAATTGCCAGCTTTTAACCCTGCTCTTAGCAATTTTTTATTGTCAGCATTTTTATCCTCTGTAAGTGGAGTATAAGTACCGCTGTCCCATATTTCTACAATACCAGCGCCATAATTTCCTTTGGGTATCACACCACTAAAATCTTTGTAGTTGTATGGGTGATCTTCTACCATCATGGCCAGCCTTTTATCTGCAGGGTTTAGCGATGGACCTTTTGGCACCGCCCAGCTTTTTAAAACACCCTCCATCTCTAACCTAAAATCATAATGCAAATGGCTCGCTTTGTGGCGTTGC
The DNA here is from genome assembly GCA_025352435.1 of Ferruginibacter sp. Taxonomy (GTDB): domain Bacteria; phylum Bacteroidota; class Bacteroidia; order Chitinophagales; family Chitinophagaceae; genus Ferruginibacter. The sequence goes on from JANXTN010000336.1 coordinate 3,465, forward strand.
ACTACAAAGGACAACTGTTTGTTACCCTTTATTACAGCCGTATCAGGCTCGGGTGTATTGTTGAATTTTCTTTTGCTTTTGTATGTTGTAAGACTCATAATTAAGAGGCTTTTTTACGTTTCGTTTCAATGCTGGCTTTTAACTGTTCCATCAAATCTTTCGCTTTGCTGTGCACCACTTTTAATACTGGGGCTGCAGTTTTTTGCCCCTTGGCTTTTGCAGTTATTACTTTCATGAGCGATTCGGTGTACGTGTCTTTATAACCGGTAATATCAAATTTGCCTGATAGCTGATCCACCAAGGCAATGGCCATTTTTAACTCTGCAGGTTTTACAATTGTTTTTGCAGGCAACGCTAATTCTGCAGTTGGGCGTATCTCTTCATGAAAGCGAATACGGTTTAAAATAATGGCATCGCCCGACACCCTAAGTATTGCAAGGTGTTCTTTATTTCGCATTACAAAACTTGCAACACCTGCCCTTTTTGTTTTTATAAGTGCTTCTCTGAGCAATGCATAGGGGCGAACACCACTTTTTTCGGGCGCTACATAATAAGGCGTTTCATAATACACACTGTCTATTTCTTCCTGGTTCACAAAGTCTGTTATCTCTATCAGCTTCGTTTTTTCAGCACCTGCTTTTTCAAAATCAGCTGCATCCAATACAACATATTTGGTTCCTGTATCGTAGCCTTTTACAATGTTTGCCCAAGCTACTTCTTTTCCAGTTTTTTCATTTACCCTTAAATACTTAATATGGCTTTGGTCTTTCTTATCAAGCATATCCAAATCCACATCACTGCTTTCTGTGGCACTGTATAATTTTACAGGAATGTTTACCAAGCCAAAGCCGATTGCGCCTGTCCATAATGGTCTCATACATTTTTTATTTTAGGCTACATACATTAATTCATAGTGTAGTTTTTTTAAAATAGTATCGTACAGTTCATTTTCTACGGGCGGCACAAGCGAGTCTCCTTCCCTCATCACGCTCCAGTCCCCATCTTCATCTTCTAAAAAAGTAAATACATATTTGCCGTTTGCTTCTACCGGGTAAATAGTACCTGCACAGTTTTCTTCGGGTAAAATATTTATATCTACCATACCGCCGCCATAGTTTACCTTCATTTCAATCGTTTTCATGTTAACGCGTTTAATGTGATGATAAAATCTTCATTATTAGTTTTTCTTCCTTTGTAAGGTCTGCATGTCCATCATCTTTTTCAATTTTATCGAGCTGTTTAAAATACTTATCGAGGCTCTGGTTTTCGTACAAAGAGATGATGAGTGGATGCACATAATACTTCTTACATACTATTCTTGTATTACCCAAATGCTCTGCCACTTTATCTAACGCCTGCACAATATTTTTTTTAGTTACATTTTCATTTTCGGCCAGTCCTATTTCTTTAAATGCAAGCAGGGCATTTACAGTTCCAGACCATGTTCTAAAATCTTTTGCTGAAAAATCTTTACCGCTGATGGTCTTTATGTAATCATTCACCATACCGCTGTCTATGCTGTGGTGGCTGCCATCTGCGTTGTAATATTGAAACAATTCTTTACCGGGGATATCTCTACACTTATGTACAATTGCGGCAAGTTTTTTATTTTTCAAGCTGATGTCGTGCTTTATGCCTTTCTTACCCACAAATGAAAACTTTAAGCCTGCACTATTAAATTTAACGTGCTTATCTTTTAAAGTTGTGAGCCCAAAAGAACCATATAGTTTTTCGTAAATATTGTTGCCTACACGAATATTGGTTCGCTCCATTAAACTCACTACAGTTGCAAGGACTTTTTGCTGAGTGAGTCCACGGGTTGATAAATCCTTCTCCAGTTGTAACCTTATGGCCGGTAATGCTTTGCCAAACTCGAGTAGGCGGTAAAACTTTGTGTGGTTGCGCAATGCATTCCAGGCAGGGTGGTAACGATATTGCTTCCTTCTTTTCGCATCAATTCCTGTAGCCTGTAAATGGCCATTTTCCAAAGCACATATCCATACATTTTCCCATGCCGGTGGAATAACGAGACTTTTAATTCTTTTAAGATGATTTTCATCCTTTATCTTTTCTTCTCCAAGAGCATAAAAAAAATCTTCCGCTTTTTTTTGCCTGAGAATGCCAGGGGTGGCATCAGTAACATATACCAAGTTCGCAGCTGCGGCAGTTTTCACAGGATCTTTAATAATTTTTGCCATTTCTTTTTTAGGCATGTGTTCAACCATATCATCTATTGCACTCATAAAAGGAAAGCCGTTTTTTTGAACGATCTATTTTATGTAAGAAAGTTTTATGCCTTTTCGTATTGAGTACTTTTATTCCGATTTATTATGTTAACAATAAGTTTTCTACAAACTTTGAGTAAACCTTTCTACGTATTTACAATCGAAACAGAATAAAGCCAATAAAATTTTATTGGTACATCGTTTGAATTTTTTTTATTACAAAAATTACAAAATGCAATACAACGATACACACCTTAGTTTTTTACGTGAGCGAATAATGGACACCAAGGTGGCCTTATTCAAATCTGAAATAAATTCTGAATTGTCGTTACCTACAAATGTTATTCAAACGATCAGTGTTGATGAAGAAGGGAATATTTATTTCTTCACATCGTGCAATGGCAACTTTGCAAAAAACATTGATCATCCGTTTTATGCCTATTTAGACTATCATAAAAAGGGATACGGTGAAAGACTTTGTATAAGTGGGAAAGCTACTATTGTAAGAGATGAGAATGAGGAAATAGAGCCTGAAAAAAATATTTATGGCATTTCTCAAAAGTCTATTGTGCTTATCAAAATGAAAATGATGCAAGCGGAATTTTTTGGTCATACCGTACAGCCGCAGTTGAGTTTGCCGCAGAAGATAAAAAATTCTATCAGCCATTTGTTTTTTCCATCATCAACAGAACATCATTATAAATTCGGATAACGTTCAGAACCACTAGATTATATTTTGGCATAAGAAGCATCAGCATTAATCAATGAATCAAGGCCATATAATAACAAACCCCGGGGAAATTTCCCGGGGTTTGTTGTGTTTTGCAAAAAGCTATTTCGCTTTAAACTTACTAATTGCTTCTTTGCTAAAACTACTCAGAATTAATTTGCCACTGATGAGTGCACGTTCGTGCAACAATGTATCCCAGTTTTCTGTTCCTTTCCAAAATATTTTTTTCATTTCTGCCATTGCTTCGGGGTTTGAGTGGGTCAAAGTATTAGCGAGTCTTTTGATCGCCTCATCCATATTCACAACGTTTTCATGCACTTCTGCAAACAATCCTTTCTTCTTTGCCCAGTCGCTGTTGCGCCACATGTTGGCATCTATTGAGAGTGCACTAAAAGCTGCAATGCCTATTTTTCTTTCTACTGCAGGTCCCACTACAAAAGGACCAATACCTACAGCAAGTTCGCTAAGTTTTATGTCACAACCCTCTACTGCAATAGCATAGTCTGCAGCAGCAGCAATGCCTACACCGCCGCCTACACATTTACCGTGTATGCGGGCAATAATAAATTTAGGGCAACGGCGCATGTTGTTTATTACATTTGCAAAGCCGCTAAAAAATTTTTCTCCGCCGGCAATGCTATTAATTTGGAGCAGTTCATCAAAAGATGCACCTGAGCAAAATGCTCTGTCTCCCGAACTTTTTAAGATGATCACTTTTGTCTCTGCATGTGTACCTGCAAAATGAATTTCGTGGGCCAGTTTTTCCAGTTGTTTGGTGGGCATCGAATTACTTTGTGGGTGCCCAAATTCTATGGTGGTGATACCTGCGTGTGTTTCGGTAATTACGTATCCTTCTTGTGTTTCAATCATGTTATTTTGGTTTTATCGCAAAGGCGCTACAGCGCAAAGGTTTTATTTTTTTAGTAAAATGTTTTTTTTTAACTATCAATTTTATTCCTCATTTCCACCATCGTTAAAATGGTTCCAACACCAACAGTTTCATTGGTATCATCCAAAATTTCTACAAACCATTTGACAATTCCTTTTGGTATATTCTGCCCCTGTACAAATGGTACCTCGGGATTGATGTCTTTTAATTCCTGCGCTGTTTTTTCCTTACAGGTAAAACGAATGTAAATAGAATTGCCCGCATACACCGGTTTTACAAACCGCAAATCATCTATACCATAATTTAACAACACAGGATTTTTTTCAAAGCTGCTCACAAACAAACCTGCTGCCGCACTGTTTAAAAAATAACCATGAGCTACCTGTTCTGTAAACATGGTGCCTGTAAAATCTGTTTCTCTTTTATGCGCATAAAAATGATCACCTGTTAAGTCTGCAAATGCATCGATATCCTCAGAAGTAATTAATCGCTTTTCGCTGATGAGCTGGTCACCAATTTTTAACTCTTCAAAATATTTTTTAAATGGATGTACTGCTTCAATATTTCCGGTTGCATTTGGCTGGTAAACATTGCTTATGGCTGTGATCATGTCGGGTGAACCCTGTATGGCCGTACGTTGCAGGTAATGTTTTACACCACGCATGCCACCCATTTCCTCTCCGCCACCGGCTCGTCCCGGACCGCCATGGACTAATGATGGAAGTGGTGAACCATGACCTGTACTTTCTTTTGCACAAGCCGCATTTAACACCAAAATTCTTCCGTGGTGGGTTGCTGCGCCTATTACATATTGCTTTGCAATTTTTGCATCTGCAGTTACAATAGATGAACACAAACTACCTTTTCCTTTTTTACTTAAGGCGATAGCATCGTAAATATCTTTATACGGCATGATGGTACTTACCGGACCGAAGGCTTCAATATTGTGCGGTTCCTCACTGGTAAACGGAGTTGTGTTTAATAATAATATCGGGCTTAAAAATGCACCCGCTTTTTCATCGGCATCTATTACTGCTACACTATCGAGTGAACCATAAATTATTTGTGAAGACGCTAATATTTTTTGTACCTGACCGCGTACATCATTGCGCTGATCTTGCCCAGCCAATGCACCCATTCTAACTTTTTCGTTTAAAGGGTTACCAATGGCAGTGGCTGCCAATGCAGCGCCGATGGCCTTTTGCACCGCTTCTATTTGATTCTCAGGAGCAAATATCCTGCGAATGCCGGTACATTTCTGTCCAGCTTTCACCGTCATTTCTTTTTTAATTTCTTTAATAAAAATATCCCATTCAGCCATTCCGGGTTCTACATCTGCACCAAGTACAATACAGTTTAAAGAATCAGCCTCCATATTAAACGGAACACTTTCTTTTAAAATGTTTGGATGAGATTTTAATTTTAAACCCGTATCAGCAGAACCTGTAAAAGTTACAACATCTTGGGACGTTACATGATCTAACATATCCCCTGCGCTGCCGCAAATAAGTTGCAGTGCGCCTTCGGGTAAAATGTTAGAAGCGATAATTTCTCTCACCACCGCTTCTGTTAAATAAGAAGTAACGGTTGCAGGTTTTACTACCGCGGGCATCCCTGCTAATAAATTGCAGGCAATTTTTTCCAACATACCCCATACCGGAAAATTGTATGCATTTATGTGTACTGCAACACCTTCTTTAGGTACCAAAATATGGTGACCCATAAAAGTATTTTCTTTGCTCAGGTTTATTGAGTCTCCATCCAGACAAAAAGATTCATCTGGTAATTTTCTGCGCAGGGTTGCATTGCTAAATAGATTTCCAATACCGCCATCAATATCTATCCAGCTGTCTATTCTTGTTGCACCACTTTGGTAACTAATGTTGTAAAAAGTTTCTTTGTGTTTAAGCAGATGCAATGCAAGCGCACGCAGCATTCTTCCTCTTTGCTGGAAAGTCATTTTACGAAGTGCCGGGTTTCCGTTCTCTCTGGCATATTTTAAAACAGCCTCGAAATCCAATCCTTTTGAAGTTGCATTTGTAATGATTGAACCGTTAACAGCGTTGTATAATTCAACCCCGTCTCCATCTCCTTCTATCCAGCTTCCTGTAACGTAATTTCCCAATTTTTGCATAAACAAATTTATGGTAGGGATTTGTAATAAAAATATAAAAGCGATTTGGAAATAGCTTCTAAAAATTATTCCTTAATTAAAATTATAAATGCCTTGTAAACTTAGTTAAGTTCACAAGGCATTTATAATAATTCAAACCTTCACTACATTCTCTTTTCAATTTCCGCAGATAACCTTTCAAAAATCTCATCAATACTGCCTTCTCCCGGCACCATTACAACTTTATCAGATTTGCGGTAATAGTCTGCTACCGCTTCTGTTTTGTTTTTATATTCTGCGACTCTTGCAGCTATAATTGCTTCGTCGGTATCATCACTTCTACCGCTTGATCTTCCTCTATTTAAAATGCGTTTCACCAATTCTTCTTCACTCACATCCAGCGCTAGCATAACTTTTACAGGTGTTTTTTTTATCTCCAATAAACTGTCCAATGCTTCTGCCTGAGTTGCCGTTCTCGGAAAACCATCAAACAAAAAACCTTTTGCCTGCGGATTTTCTTCCAAGGCAGTACTTATCATTCCTACTACAACTTCATCAGGAACTAAATGACCTTTGTCCATTAATTTTTTTGCTTCTAAACCCAAAGCAGTTTGTTGGGCTATTTGAGAGCGCAACAAATCACCCGTGCTTAAATGAACAAGATGGAACTTCTCAATTATTTTTTCACTCTGAGTACCTTTTCCGCTACCGGGAGGACCAAAAAGTATTAAATTAAACATAAGTCGTAGTAAAGTTTTCGATTCGAGTAAAGATAAGGTAAATTATATTTTTTGCGAAGGATGATAAAACCTCAAAATTATACGTTTAAGAAAACAAGTACTCCACATCTGATTTACTGAGCGCTTTTACAAAATTTGCATCGTCTGCTATCAATTCTTTTGCAAGTATTTTCTTTCTTTCCTGCAGCTGTAAAATTTTATCTTCAATAGTGTCAATACAAATCATACGGTAGGCAAATATGTTTTTTGTCTGCCCAATCCTGTGCGTTCTGTCAATAGCCTGTTGCTCCACAGCCGGGTTCCACCAAGGATCTACGATGTATACATAATCTGCCGCTGTAAGGTTAAGCCCTACACCACCGGCTTTTAATGAAATTAAAAACACTCGGCACTCATCGTTGTTCTGAAAATTTTGTATAGCCTTTTCTCTATCAGGTGCCGATGTACTTCCATCAAAATATTCAAATGGGATATTATTCTCTGTCAGTTTTTGTTTTATTAATGCGAGCATTCCTAGGAATTGAGAAAATATCAAAGCTTTGTGATCACCAATATTTTCAACGATCTCTCTTGTAAGTTCTTCCAGTTTTATGGAGTGATTCGGAAATTTATCCTCTTCATTTAATATTGCCGGACTGTCACAAATCTGTCGCAATTTCATTAACCCCTGCAAAATAGTAAGCTGCGATTTTTGAATACCTTGTTCCTCTATTGTTCCAAGTATTTTATCTCTGTAACTGTTGCGGTAAGCATCGTAAATTTTACGCTGCTCTTTTTCCATTTCACAAAAAAGAATCTGCTCCGTTTTTTCGGGTAAATCTTTTGCAACCTGCTCTTTTGTACGGCGCAGAATAAAAGGGTACAACAATTTGCGTAAATGTTCTTTTTGCTCTTGCTCACCAAATTTGTCAATAGGCGTCGCAAATTCATTTCTAAAAAATTCCATAGTACCAAGCAATCCCGGATTTAAGAAATTCATTTGCGCATAAATATCAAATGTATTGTTTTGCAAAGGCGTACCGCTCATGCAAACACGGTTGGTGGCATTGAGTAACGATGCTGCTTTTGTAACTTTTGATGATGGATTTTTTATTGCCTGGCTTTCATCCAAGACCACATAATCAAAATGTATTTTTAAAAACAGTTGTATATCGCTGCGCAGTGTGCCGTATGTAGTAATGATGATATTTGCAGCTTTCAATTCTTCCACATTTCTACTGCGGGTGCTGCCATGGTGCACATGCGCTACAAGCGAAGGGGTGAACTTTTTTATTTCATTCTGCCAGTTATAAATCAACGTCGTTGGGCATACCACAATTGAAATTAAGGATTCGTTGGTTGCTTTAAAATGGTCCAACATCGTTAGTGCCTGCACCGTTTTACCAAGTCCCATATCATCTGCTAAAATTCCGCCCCAGCCCACATCATTTAGATAACTTAACCAACGGTAACCTGCCAATTGGTATGGACGTAAAATTGGCTCAAGTTGAGATGGAGCCTCTATTTCAGGAATGTTTTTATATTCTCTCAAGCGCTCATATTTTTCATCCAGCGCAAAACTCATCTCTTCCTCATTTCTGTTTTCGTACAAGTCATCTATCACACTCATGTGGTATTTGCTCAGGCGAAGTTTGTCGCTTCTGCCATCACCCACTTTAAATAACAATGAGTATTTTTTTAGCCATTCATCAGGTAATATTCCTAATGTACCATCGCCTAGTTGCACAAAGGATCTTTTATCAGCCAGAGCCTGTTTGATATCTGCAATACCCACACGCTGTTCTCCGAATTCTATTTCCACTTTTGCATCAAACCAATCTTGCCCGCTGCTCACATGAATATTTGTAGTTGGTCTTGCGGTGTTAAACCTAAAGTTTTTCAATGCCTCAAAACCAAACACGGGTATCTTCATTTCCTTCATAGCATCTACAAAAAGAAAGAACCAGTTGTTGCGCAATACATCTGCACCACGCAATACAAGGCTACCCGTTTCCTGCTTTGTAATAAAGCCTGAGTGCAGACTTTCAAGCTTTGCCATAAAAAGATCTTCCGCATCTTTATTGCGATAAATCTGCAAAATTTTATCACCATCAGGAATTATTAATATTTCTTTATCACCCGCTTTTGTTTCAAAGCCTTTGTAAGAAAATACAGGTTGAAAAAGTAAATATTCACCACGCTCCTGTAACATTAATTTAATGTCAGGCATAGAAACTTTTACTTCCTTTACCAACGATTTATCAAACTCTACTTCATATTCTTTGGTTAATGGAATAATAATATTTTCCATTTTTTCTGCCCAGTTGCTTTTGCTCAACGCAATGTTTCCCTCTCTGACAAACTTCTCCGCCTGCATTACATCCTCAGTTTTCTGCCAGGTGTACATTACATCTTCGTACAAAAACACGAGGCTGTTGCCTGATTTGTTTTCGGTAAATGCAACAGGCTCGCCACCAATTTTTACCATGCACGAAATTTCGAATTGGCTTTTTTTAGCAGCAACTTTAAATACCGGCGAAAGGAATTCATCGCTCAGTTCCATCTCCACCAAATTAGCAGTCTTTAGTTTTTTTGATGATGGCAAAATAAATACGAATGGATTGTTACACTGTTCATCAAATATCTTTCTCAGCTTTGGATGAAGGTATTCGGTGATCAATTGTTTCGTTTCTTCCGGCAGATCATCACCATCGGTATGTATAATATTTTCCCAAATACCGCTAAATGGTGAGTTGCGATTGAGGTATTTGTTTATCTCGTTTTCCTGCAGTTTTCTTACCTGCTGAAAAAGCGATTTATCGTCCTCAGAAAAATCAGAAGTATCAACAAACTTTGTAAGGTCTATCAATTCAGTTTTGCCTAAATATTTTTTGTTGTCTTCATCAGGTTCGCCCTGTATAGCATCAACGGTAAAGCCGGGATAATTTTTTGAATTGAAATTAAACACCAAACCCAAACGCATTCTCTTCATTGTACTCACTTCTTTTTCTTCTTTCTGCACATTTGCAATGGGCACAAATGCAGGAACTGTTCTGTAAGTTGGAATAGGAGATGGAGTAGCCGCAACCACACGCTTTATAGAAGTATCCAATACTTTTAAAAACGGTTTGCTGTCTTTATATGTAAATTCAAATTTGCCTGTTAAATCATCTTCAAGGCTATAACCGTAAATCTGTAATAATTTATTTTTTTCCTTATCTCGGTTGCGAATACTATCAAAATATTCGGCTCCATAGCTTTGCAAAAGCTGTACAAACAATAATACTTTGTGTTCGCACAACGGGTGCATGGCTTCACTACACATGCAGGAAGTATCAAAATTTCGTTCATCATTTTTTTGAATAACTAACGGATATTTTTCCCCCTTAATAATTAATTCTGCTTCTACTCTTTCATCAGCAGCTTTTAAAATAGTTGCTTTTGCAGTCTGCATCAATTCTTCTGCCTCGTGAAAAATAGAAGGCGATGAAAGCATTTTGATCATTTTTAGATCAATGTTTTTCATCTTTGCAACGGAGTGCATTTGGTTATACTGTATAGCGCTGCTGTGCAATAAATTTTTATCAACCATATCCTGCAAACGCAGTAAACCAGCAGCTTCGTGGCGACAGATATCTCCCAGATTATACGGGCAACTGCAACGAAGGTTCATTGCTTTTGCATCGCTGTATTTCTCAATATATACTTTGTAAAATGTGCTGTATACATCGTCCTTAACTCTAAAGACGATGTTGCTCATAAGTTCATCGTGTTCTACGAGCTCTACATAATTGAGCGATTGAATTTTTTTTCCACGGCGAATAACTTCATCTGTACCGTTATTGTAAATATGCTTAATTAGATGTGGTAATGCCAAAGAAAAAATTATTTATGTATGATGAATTTATTTTGGCAGGTGAATAAGCAGCTATTTACCGACCGCATTGTGCAAGGTACGCCAGTAATTTTAGCTTACAAAGGATAATGAATTATTAATGTATTATGTTTAGTAAAAAGATGTGAGATCAATTTTTAAAAAGGCATACAATTTGTAAATGGAACCTCTCATATGAGAAAAATTATAACCGCCACAGTTATTGCTGTTATCTTATTTGCCTGCAAAAGCAAAACAGAAACTAAAACAGAGAGCAATAAAGAAACTAAAAGTTCCAAAACAGAACTCGAAAAGAAAATCACTAAAAGAGATTTTACCATTACCTCTGCAAATGCTTACAATGACATTTTTTTGGACAGTTTAGCGATGGAAAAATTTATTGTCGATACAAAACAAAATGATAGAATAATAAGAAGAATGCGCAGTTTTTATAATGCCCGCAATTACCAATATGCCTGGTTTGCAAGTGATGGTTTAACGGAGCAGGCCCGTGGCTTTTGGAATTTACAAAGTTATTACACTACCTTAAATAAGGATACCACTAAAAATTTTAAGACTCTTACAAACTTAATGGAGAGAATTGAAACTGTAGAACAGTTAAGCGTTAGTGCTGCCGATAAGAATATTTTAAACACCGAGTTTTTATTAACTAGTCATTTTATTAATTATATTCTAAATAATTATGAGGACGGTGCTGTAAAAAGGAAAGAACTAGAGCGTTTTATCCCTTTAGTAAAAAGAGATGCACTTTCATATGCAGATTCACTGCTTACAAAAAAGCACAAAGACAATAAATATTATGAAGACAATAATGCAGCTTATAAAGCACTAAAAATAAAATTACAAACCTATTATGATGCTGCAAAAAATGGTAGATGGCAACCGATTAATGCGGGGAAGGTTTCTTTAAAGAGTGGTAGTTCGTCTCCTTATATTTTACAAATAAAAAAACGGCTACAGGCTACTAACGATATGCCCGCTGATTCTACCAATGTGTATGACACGCAACTGCAAACTGCCATTGTAAATTTTCAAACAAGTCTTGGGCTTACTGCTGATGGTATAATTACAGAGTCGCTTGTAAAAGAATTGAATGTGCCTGCCGTTACAAGAATTGAGCAAATTCTTATAAACATGGATAGAATGCGCTGGATGCCTGAACCTGAAGGAAATTTATTATTAGTGAACATACCTGAGTTTACATTACAGGTATTTGAAGGCGCAAAAAAAGCTTTCTCAATGAATGTAGTGGTGGGTAAAGAAGGGCATAATACGATGATGTTTAAAGGAGATTTAAATCAAATTGTTTTTAGTCCTTATTGGAACGTTACTCCTGATATTATCAGGGAAGAAATAATGCCGGCGATGGCAAAAAATCCAAATTATCTAGCTTCACATAATATGGAAGTTACAGGTACAAACGGCGGCATGCCTGTCGTTCGTCAATTGCCCGGTGAAGAAAATTCTCTGGGAAAAGTAAAGTTCTTGTTTCCTAATAGTTTTAATATTTATTTTCATGATACGCCTGCAAAAAGTCTTTTTAGTAAAGACAAACGAGCCTACAGCCATGGCTGTATAAGGTTGAGTGAACCGGCAAAACTTGCGGAATATTTATTACGCTCACGGCCTGAATGGACCTCGGATAAAATATCTGAAGCAATGAATAGTGGCAAAGAAACTTTTGTGAATTTGAAAAATCCCGTACCGGTCATTATTACCTATTACACGGCATGGGTAGATGAAAATGGGTTACTCAATTTTAGAGATGATATTTACGGGCATGATGCATTGTTGCAGAAAAAAATGTTTGTGAACTAGCTTTCAAGCTATGTTAATCCCAAATATCTTCAAAATTTACATCTGCAGCACAACCATCTTTTAAAATAAATTTAAAATTATTTGGAGAAATTGAAATCGGTGAATATGTATTGTTGATAGCTTCATAGATTTCGATTTTCTTCATTTGTGGATCCAGAATTAAAAAATATTTTACGCCTTGCGAAAGGTAAATTTCCATCTTAATATTTCTGTCTTTTACTGCTGTAGACGGAGATAAAATTTCAATAACAATTGTTGGTGTAAAGTCTAAGTATTTTTTTTCGATTTTATCACAAACTATTAGTAAATCCGGTTGTAGGATAGTGGTATCATTAATTTTCCAATCGATAGGTAAATATGCTTTGCATTCTTTACAAGACTTTTTTAAGGCGTCTCTGAAATTGGCGTACAAATTCCCATTAACTGTTTGATGAATTGGGATTGGCAGTGGAGACATTGCATAAGGAATTCCTTCAATCAATTCCCATTGTCCTTCCCATTGGCAATAATCTTCGTAGGTATAATTAGGCAGGTATTTATGAGCTACGTTCATGTACTAAAATTAGCCATTTTTTCAAACAATTCCATTCACCAATTTTCCATCTAAATAAACAGGCAAAGAAGGAGCGCCGTCTTCTTTTAGACAATACCTAATATCCTTTTCAAGATGGTATTTTGTTAGGCGATGGTAGTGTGTTGCATTGCGTTCTTTCATGAATTCATACAAGTCAAACTTTGCTGTTAAGTAAAGGCTTTCTGCAAGCTGAGATGAATCGCACTGAATGGTAAAACTTGCTTTGATTCTTTTTACAACAGCACCGGCAAACAGCGTATCTTCTATGTTTATTTTGTCTTTCCATGCGGCACAAGCGAGTACCACATTTTTATTTTGCGCAGTTAAATAATTGCATACTTCAGATATATTTGGAAAAGATCCTGTTATAATTTCTTGTGCACCGTTAGCCAATGCCATGTGTAATAATTTCGTTCCATTTGTTGTGGTCAACACCAAAGTTTTGCCTGCAATAAATGATTGGGGATATTCAAAAGGAGAGTTGCCATATTGTAAACCTTCTGCCACCTGTCCATCTCTTTCTCCTGCGGTGATGGCGTTTAATTCTGCACCTATTTGTATACATTCTGCAACATTATCTATCGGTATTATTTCTTTTGCTCCATTGTAAAGAGCCGTTGCAATGGTAGATGTAGCTCGCAATACATCGATAATTACAACAATGCTATCGCTCACATCATACAAATGAAGTAGGGCAGGAGATAAACAGGTATATAAAAATGGTTTTGTATTGCTCATCAATTTTTTACGGGTTTTAAAATCAATCTCCCCTGTTCTGTTACTTCCTTTTTGCAGTTATACAAAAGGCACTTTTACAACCACGGCCCTCAATAAAGTATTCCTAACTTTTACAAATATTTCTGAGCCAATGGCAGAGAACTTTGCATCTACATAACCCATACCAATTGCCTTGCTTAATGATGGAGCTTGTGTACCCGATGTTACTTTGCCTATTGCTGTACCTTCAAAATCTTTTATTTCATAATCGTGGCGGGCAATTCCTTTTTCAATCATTTCAAAGCCTACCAGTTTTTGCATTACGCCGTTTGCTTTTTGCTTTTCAAAAATTGCTTTAGCAGTAAAGTCTTTTGAGAATTTCGTAATCCAACCAAGACCCGCTTCAATAGGAGATGTTGTGTCATTTATATCCATGCCATACAAACAAAATCCTTTTTCTAAACGCAACGTATCTCTTGCGCCCAGCCCAATTGGTTTTATGCCCGCAACTTTTCCTGCCTCAAAAATAGCATCCCATATTTTATCTGCTGCACCATCTGCATTTTCAAAATAAATTTCAACTCCGCCGCTTCCTGTATAACCAGTTGCACTTATCAGGACATTGTCTACCCCGGCAAATTTGCCTTTTGCAAAAGTGTAATATTGTAAATTAAGAATATCAATATCTGTAAGAGGTTGTAAAATTTTTGTTGCTAATGGGCCTTGTATTGCAAGCAGACATGTATCATCAGAAATATTCTGTAGCTGCGCATCATTGGTATTGTATCGTGTAATCCATTCCCAATCCTTATCAATATTACCCGCATTTACAACAAGCATGTACACCTCGTTTTCTTTTATACAATACACCAGTAGATCATCTACAATTCCACCATCTTCATTTGGCATACAGCTGTACTGTGCTTTGCCGGCAGTAAGTTTAGATGCGTCGTTGGTTGTAATGCGTTGTATGAGTTCCAACGCATTTGGTCCCTTTACCATAAACTCTCCCATATGGCTCACATCAAACACGCCCGCTGCATTTCGCACAGTTGCATGTTCATCATTAATACCGGTATAAGAAATAGGCATGTTAAAACCTGCGAAGTCAGCCATTTTTGCACCTAATGCAATATGTTTT
>JANXTN010000339.1 GCA_025352435.1 Ferruginibacter sp.
TTTTAAATACCAGGGATTATCTGCCGAAATAAAAACCGGTATCATGCACACTGATAAAAGAGAACGTCCAACCTCACCTTATTATAATTGGAGTATGCGCTGGGGCAAAAAAATATCCGAAAAATTTGCTTTTAAAATTGCAGGTGAATTAATATCCGCAAAAGATTGGATTGGGGATGATTACAGAAATTATAAAGGCCTTGGAGTAGCGGGGAGTCCAACTTTTGGCACCAGAGAGTCTGATCCGAATTACAATGGAATAAATGTGTATGGAGATGAAACAACAACAGATATACGACCTATTCTTGCAGGTATCGGAGCTCCGGCCGGATATCTTTCTGCACCTATAAATGTTTCTCGTACAGGTTATCTTGAAAAAGATATTTTAAATCCCAATACAGTAAATTTTAAGGCCACAAGTGCTCTGCATTATAAAATTACGCCTAAGATAGAGGCCATAGCTGCCGGCTATTTTGGTACCGGAACAAGTACATATACGGGAAGTGATAGGTACTCTTTAAAGGATTTGAAAATAGCTCAGTATAAATTAGAATTAAATAATAAAAATTGGTACGTAAGAGGCTACACTACTCAGGAAAATGCCGGACAGTCTTTTAATGCAACCGTTACTACAAGGCTGTTAAACGAAGTTTGGAAAGCATCGCCTCCAAAGCCAAATGCAAATGGTACCATTGGTCTTGGTGAAATTGCAGCATCATGGTATGGCCAATATTCAATTGCATATCTCTCAGCATTGCAGGCAGGTAAATCACAGTTTGATGCGCAAACAATAGCTCGTGCTACGGCTGATGTGGGTCGCCCCTCAGCTGGAAGCGATCAATTTAAATCTATATTCAACCGGGTACGTTCCATACCAATTAAAAACGGTGGTGGTTTATTTTTGGATAAAACAAATCTTTATAATTTAGAAGGTCAATTGAATTTGAGTAACTACACAAGTCAAGTTGCGGATATTATTATTGGTGGAAATTTCAAAAGATACCTTTTAAATTCTGAAGGAACTTTATTTGCAGATACAGCAGGCAAAATTGGAATTAATGAATATGGTGGGTATGCGCAGGTGAGCCGCCAAATTATTCCCAACCTCAAATTAACTGTAGCAGGAAGATATGATAAAAATGAAAATTTTGAGGGCCGATTCACACCAAGAGCAACAGCACTTATAAAAGTAGCAGAAAATAAAAATGTTCGTCTGTCGTATCAATCAGCTTACCGTTTTCCTTCTACCCAACAACAATATATAGATCTTTCTGTGGGTGGTGGTACTCGTTTAACAGGTGGTAATGCTTTACTTGCCAATAAATACAATTTCATCGGTAATCCAACTTACTCTTATGCAAGTTTACAAAAAGGTGCGCCGCAGAAAGTTACAGATTTTACTTTCAGACCTGAATCAGTTTCTACCTATGAGATTGGTTACAAGGGTTTGCATTTAAATGAAAAATTACTTATTGATATTTATGGATATTACGGGCAGTACAAAGATTTTATTAGCCGTACGATAGTAGTGCAATCAAGAACCGGAGCACCAATAACGCAGGCAGATACTTCCAAAGGATTTACTTATTCTATCCCTGTAAACAATTCAAGCAAAGTAAAAACGAGTGGATACGGAATAAGTCTCGATTACAGACTTCCGAAGAATTTTATATTAAGTGGTAATTTTTCTTCAGATGAAATTGGTGATGTTGATCCTGGATTTTATTCATTCTTTAATTCTCCAAAATACAGAAGCAATATTTCTCTCACAAACAATGGTTTTGGAAAAAATAAAGCTTATGGTTTTAATGTAACTTATCGTTATCAGGATGCTTTCAATTATCAGGGAGATTTTGCAAGTGGTGATGTGCCTTCTGTACAAACAGTAGATGCTCAGATCAGTGTTAAATTGCCTGAAACAAAAACACTACTTAAAGTTGGTGCTAATAATTTATTAAACCAATACTACAGAAATGCAACCGGTAACTCTGTTGTAGGTGGATTATATTATGTAAGCATTGGCTTTAACCTGTATTAATAATACTCTAAAAATTAGAAAATGACTACTATAAATAAAATTAAAACGGCGATTTTACCATTCGTATTAGGAGCTGTTATCTTATCATCTTGTAACAAAGACGTACAACAGTTTCCATTATCAGCGATGGCAGCGCCGGTAGGTCTATCATTAGATTCTACCATAAAAACTACTGATAACGACAGCATGTATTACAGATTGGTGGTAAAGGCAAGTTTAGGTCCGACCAATTTTGTAAACTTGCTAAAAGGCGTTGGCTCGCCAAATAACGGGTACACTTTATTTGTTCCTGACAACGCTGCTATGATAGCTTCAGGCTTCAGCAGTGCAGTAATATCTGCAATACCTGTTGCTTCTGCTATAGGCATTGTATCATACAATGTAATTCCGCAGGTGTATGATACAGCATCTATCCCAAATGTTTTTCCAAACTTTCCGGTTGGTACTTCTATCTTTCCCTCACCTGCAGCACCTTTCTTAACGTTCAGAACTTTCCCTTCAAAACGTCCAGGCATTTTAAGGGTGAACACAATACCAATGACAACTCCTTTAAATGTGCGGACAGCTAATGGAATCATTCATCATGTTGCGGCACTTGTAGCGCCACCTAATCCTACATTTTTATGGGATAGAATAAATACAGATGTTACAGCTTCAACCGGACTTACTTATTTAAAAGCTGCAATTCTTCGTGCAGACAGTGGTACTGGTAATCCGTGTACATTACAGTCTGCGCTACTAAACCCTGCTGCAAACCTTACCGTGTTTGCGCCTACTGATGCGGTTTTTCAGGGCACGTTAACGGCCTTAATAACACAAGGTTTAATTGCACAAGGTGTTCCGGCGGCTACTGCTGCCGCACAAGCAGCTTTCCTTGCCTCTACGCCTGCAGTATTTTCTAATCAGTTATTGTATGGGACACTTTCGGCAACAACAGTGAAAGGTATTTTAGTTTATCATTTGTTTACTAATACTTCGTTTACTGTAAATTTTCCAATGACAGCTACAAAATATCCTACACTTTTAAATTCAGCAATACCTACGCATCAAGGTGTTGAATTAACAGCAACTTTTACAGGACCATTTGTATCTGCTGCAACTATTAAAGGTTTGGGAAATGCAACTGCAGCAAATATTATCATTAATTCAGCCGCAGCACCAAATGGCTCAAGTGATCAGTTTTATATAAATGGGGTTTTACATAAAATAACACAGCTTTTACTTCCTCAATAATTTTCTTATATCTCTCAAAATAAAAACGACTTTCAAAAAACTGAAAGTCGTTTTTATTTTGAGAGATAATTAAATATTATCTATTTTGTTATCTATGGAATGTACAATAGCGAAGGCAAAAAAAGGAGATAATACTTGGGTAATTCCCCTAAATATTAATTTAAAAGTGGTGCAGAAGCCGTGGTTCATTTTACAACAATCTGAATCTATATAAAAAATTAAAGGACGCAGAAGTAAAAAACGAATTAATTATCAAACCACGGAAGGATCATATATAGAACAATGATAGGATTGAAGAAGAGAAAGTGATTATTTGGTTCGAAAGATATTTGTGATAAATAATGCAGAACTTGATTTAAAACACACGACCAGGGCAACCGGTTTTGCTTTTTCCTCTGCTGCTGCGGGTTTCGCCTTTTAGTAATTTGCTTACTCTTATACCTGAAAAATAATACAAATCCTTCCGCTTAGGATTTCCTCTTTGCGTATTATCAGGGGGGTAAACAAGGGTTGGGTTATACTCATCTCCACGGAAAGCAAGTTCAACTGCTTTTGCTCCTTTCGCATTAAACAATGTTGTTCGATCTACATAAGTTGAACTTACATCATCTAAATAATCAGTAAACAATTTTCTTAATCCGATTTCTAAACCGATCTGTAAAGTCTCTGACACACTAAATTTTAAACCACCACCAAAAGGAATAGAAAATTGGGTTAGTTTGTAAGGTTTACGATCAGGATACGCAGCTAAGCCTTGTCCTTCGGTGCTCAAAGGCTGTAAGAAAACCTTATTGCCTGCTGAATCTTTTGTGTATGGATTAAAATGAAAACCTGCAACACCTGCAAAAACATAAGGTGTTATGCTTGTTCCTTCAAGATTAAAAAAATTGTATTCTAATCCTAAATGCAATTCTGTGATATTGGATTTAAAATTTAAATTTCTTATTTCATTTCCTTTAGTACTTGTATTTTTTTTGTCATCCCCTTCAACTTTTCCGTATGTAAATCCCGTTCTTACACTAAACTTTGGAGACAAATCATACGATAAACCCAAACCTAACGCAAGATTAGATTGCTCGAGCGTAAATCTTCTGTTTTGAAGATCGCCCTGATAGGTAGATATTCCACCAAATACGTCTAGATGTAAATTTTGAGAAAAGGATGCAAATGGGCACACTAGCAATAAATAAAAAATAATTCTTTTCATGCGCGGTATTTTAATAGCAGGATAACATTTGGCTCTTATCAAATATTGTTCCAAAGCAGTTAAAAAAAAGTTTAATAGGAATCCATAGCGAATATCTACACCCGATAGCAGCGAAAAGCCCACAGCCTGAGGAACAAAGGCGAGGACTTGCAGCGAAAAGCGGAACCGATGATGAAGATGGATTTTAGCTTGCGTACAAAAAATAAGAATTTTTAAACTACTTTTTAAAGACGCATGATTTGTTACGTTAAATTAAACATTGAACCTGAAGTGCATAATATCTCCATCCTGTACCAAATATTCTTTACCCTCTATGCGAAGTTTACCAACTTCTCGGCAGGCAACTTCAGAACCCAATGCAATAAAATCGTTGTAAGAAATTACTTCTGCTTTAATAAAACCCTTTTCAAAATCGGTATGAATAACACTTGCAGCCTGAGGCGCTTTCCAGCCTTTGTGAATCGTCCATGCACGAACCTCCTGCACACCAGCAGTAAAGTAGGTAGATAAATTTAAAAGTTTGTAAGTGCTGTGTATCAAACGATCAAGCGCAGGCTCAGTCATTTTATACTCTTCCATAAACATAGCCTTATCATCCGGATCTTCAAATTCCGCAATCTCAGCTTCCACAGCATTGGTCATTACAATTACTTCGTTGCCTTCGTTTTTTACAGATTCAATCAGCGCATCAGAATATTTATTTCCTGTGTGCATGCTTGCTACATCTACGTTTGCAACGTACAATACCAATTTGTCTGTCAGTAAAAATAAATCTGCAATCGCTACTTTTTCTTCTTTGCTAAGGCCAAGTGTAATGATGTTTTTACCCTGCTCTAAATGCAGTTTACACCTTGCCAGAATTTCCGCTTCCACCTTTGCTTTTGGATCTGTCTTCGCAAGTTTTTCTGCTTTTTGCAATTTTCTTTCTACACTGTCAAGGTCCTTTAATTGAAGTTCCGTTTCTATAATTTCTTTATCACCGACAGGATTAATCGGTCCTTCATCACGTAAAATATTGTCATCTTCAAAACAACGAATTACCTGAATAATTGCATCTACTTCTCTGATATTTGCTAAAAATTTATTGCCCAAACCTTCGCCCTTACTTGCTCCACGTACAAGACCGGCAATATCTACTATTTCTATTTGTGTGGGTACGGTGCGTTCCGGTGAAACCAATGTAGCCAATTTATCTATGCGTTCGTCAGGTACATTTACCAAGCCGGTATTTGGCTCAATAGTACAGAAACGATAATTGCTCGCCTGTGCTTTGGCACTTTTGCTCACGGCATTAAAAAGGGTTGATTTTCCTACGTTTGGTAAGCCTACGATACCTGCTTTGAGAGCCATATTTTGATTTTAGATTGTTGATTTCAGATTTTGGATTGAAGATTTGCAACCAAAACATCTGCTTTTAAACGGCTGCGAAGGTAAGAAATGGTGACAACTTTTTGAACCTGCATTTGGAGGGCTAAAAATGAGATTTTTAGCCGAACTAAAACTGCAGCAATATTGAACTTCGATGGCGTCGCACATTTCATCTTCAAATAAATATTTAGCTTTTATTATGCACTATTGATGATATATTAAGGAGAAAGAAAACTACACTTTCAAATTTAAAATCCTAATTTTCAAACTCTTTATCTATCTGTTAATTTGTTGTAACAAATCTTACATCTCAAATCTTAAATCTAAAATCACCCCATGGCTTTAAGTCGCATTTGGTCTGCATTTATTATCATAGCCATTGGCCTTGCATGTATAAAGGGTTTTG
>JANXTN010000272.1 GCA_025352435.1 Ferruginibacter sp.
TTGTTAACTGTCACTCCCACTATCTACTAGCCACTTCCTACTCACCCTTGACAATTAACCGTTTACGATTCACTACTCCCCAACCAACTCCTCCCAATACTCTGCTGCTCTTCTTGTATGAGGGATCACAATTGTACCGCCTACAATATTAGCTACGGCAAAAACTTCGTATAATTCATCTGTACTTACAGCCAGCTCGTGCGCTTTGCCGAGGTGGTATTTTATGCAATCATCGCAGCGCAACACCATGCTAGCTACAAGCCCAAGTAATTCTTTTGTTTTTACATCCAATGCACCGGCGGCGTATGTATTTGTATCGAGGTTCCAAAGTCTTTTTATTACAAGGTTTTCTTTGCTTAAAATTACCTCGTTCATCTTTGTGCGGTAATCATTAAACTCATTTACTAATTCACTCATTGTATAAATTTTAGGCTGCAAAGTTATACCAATGCAGATGATATGAAATGCACGGAATATGAAAAGCGGAAATGGTGGTAGCGTTAGCCAACCTATTGCTCAGTTTGCTCCAGGTTTTAATGCAAGTATTCCATGTCTTCTGCTGATAATACAATGTTTGCCGCCTGCATATTTTCTTTAAAATGTTGCAAAGAAGAGGTGCCGGGTATGGGCAGAATCATGGGTGATTTGTGCAGCAGCCATGCAATGTTTATTTGTGCTTCGGTGGCATTGTGGCGGGCAGCAATTGTAGCAATCCGCTCGTCTTTTACAGGCATGGCGGTAAACAAAGAAAAGTAAGGTATCAGCGGAATACTATTGGCTTCGCAAATGCTTAGGAGTTCTTCGCCGCCACGGTTATCGCCATGGGTATTTATAAGCCTTGTGCGTTGTGCATGCCCATACATATTCTGCACCGTAGCCACATCGCCCAGTGCAATGGCTGTCTGCAGTTGCTCCGAGGTAACATTGCTCACACCCACATGTAAGATCTTGCCTTCTTCCTGCAGGGTATACATGGCTTCCATGCTTTTTTCAAAAGGCGTGGTGCTGTGCAGCATTACCCTAAAATGCACGAGTGGCGTCTGGTCTTGCTTTAGAGTACGCAAATTATTTTCAATACTGGTGCGTAGGTTTTCCGGTGTATCAAAAGGTACCCAGCTCTTATCCGGCTTGCGGGTAGCACCCACTTTGGTGCAGATAACCAGATCGTCATTGTACGGATACAGCGCCTCTACAATGAGGCGGTTGGTGACATCTTCACCATAATAATCTGCAGTATCTAAAAAGTTTACACCGCTGCTGATGGCCGTTTTTAATAACTCTATTGCACCCGGTCTGTTAGCAGGCTCGCCATAAATTCCCTCGCCGGTCAGGCGCATGGTACCATAGCCCAAACGGTGTACCGTAAGTGGATGTGAAGAATTGGGTGCAATGGTAATGGTAGGGTGATTGTTCATAGAGCGTATTAAAAGTTTACAAGTTTTTGCTGTTGTGGTATGCAAAATTATAGAGATAAGTGTACCCGTTGGGTGTTTATTTCTCTCTGAATTTGCTCAGCCATGGAGGAGCTATAACGTTGACATCCAAGTGGAATTTATTTGGCCTGTTGAGTGGCACCGGTACAGCTATAAATAGCTTTCATCACGAGAGTAAAACCTTGTGGTAAAAATTACCATGTATATAATTAGCAACCTTTGTCAAACAAGTTGTTTTGACTTTCGTTTTATGATGCTCTTTTGGTTTTCAATAAGTTTTCGATTTTCTTTATCCGCTTTAATAAAGTCACTTATTGCTTTTTCCTCTGCTTTTGTTAACGGTCTTGATTCAACGACGAAGTCCACTTCAAGAGGTTCTCTAATAAGTCCCATTTGTATATTATTTAAAGTATTTGTTTGTCAATTTTAATGCTGTTTCTGTTGTAATAACCATGTTGTGCCTGCCAAAGTGTACCGCACCCAAACTTTTTTCATAATGCTCTATAAGTTTTGTTTTGGAAAGGAATGAAACATACCCTTCGCCACCACGCTGAAAAGAAAGTTTACAAGCAAAAGCAACAAGGTTCCCTGCCGGTTTATATCACACAATTCCGAGTTATGCCGAATTTATATTGATCTTGAAAATTTTCAACTAGGGCTTGGATGCGGCTGAGGTACGGCTGAGGCTACTTGGAGGATGGGAAGAGACATTATACGCACAACACATTCTAATGAATACTTCTCATCTCCACATACGCCAGTTTATTTAAATTTAGCCTGATTGCTGATTGAATGTGAATTTGATCAAAGGGTTTTGCCGGAAAGAAAATCTCCGTCATATTCGATAAGCCGCCATCTGCAAATAATTCTACTGATGCTGCATCAATTAATAGTGAAATATTTATTACTGCATTGTTGCTCATGCGTGGCGCTGTATGCCTTGCAGCAAATGCAGCATTAAAATTTATGTTACCGGATTTTGTTCTGTCTATAAAATAATTGTTTGTTTTTTCATCATAACCAATCAATAGCTCCTCACCTGTTTTATTAAATATTTTTAATGCGAAATCCTGCTTGTTGAAACTTACATTCAGGCGACAAGGGAAACTTATATTTTTTACCACACTAGAAAGATCATAATCTCTTTTTACAGAGATGTTGTTTGCTGTGATCGGCTTAGCAGAAAGACCGGCAAGTTCCGGTACGGGTGTTGATGCAATATAAATGTCATTGTCTACATGTTTTAATTTTAAAGTTCGGGGCAGCGTCATTGCGCTTCGCCATTTTATTGTAGGAACCTGTGTAGCATACAGCCAGTTGCTCATCCATCCTAAAAATATTTTTCTTTCACCTGTATTGCTCCACGTTACACCCGCATAATTATCAGGGCCGTAATCAATCCATTTAGTGTTTGTTTGTGTTGTAGTAAAATTTTTACCATCAAATTTACCCAGAAAATACTGTGTACCTGAGCCACCGTTTGGTGCGCCGGGGTTTAAACTTACAGTCAGCACCCATACTTCTTTTCCGTTGTCATTTAAAGTAAACAGATCGGGACATTCCCAAACGCCGCCATGTGCGCCAAGTTGCGCACCAAACTCACTTTCTTCCTTCCAGTTTTTAAGATTGGGTGATGAATAAAATGTTATTTTGTCTTTTGTGGCTAAGGTCATTATCCACTTTTTTTGCGGCTCGTACCACATTACTTTTGGGTCCCTAAAATCAGTAATGCCAGGGTTCTTTAAAACGGGATTACCCCTGTATTTTTTCCATGTTTTTCCATCATCATTACTGTATGCAAGGCTTTGGTTTTGAAAATCGTTTCGCTTTTCTTTTTCTCCCGCCATATTGTGATGAGTAAAAACAGCAACAAGTGGCACCGTGCCTTTTTGGCCAAATCCGCTCGTATTGGTTTTATCTGCCACTACACTTCCTGAAAAAATATAACCCAAACTATCAGGGTATAGAGCGATGGATTTCTCTTGCCAGTGAATTAAATCTTTGCTTGTTGCATGTCCCCAATGCATAGGGCCCCATACCGTTGAATCAGGATAATATTGAAAAAACAGATGGTAAACTCCTTTGGAAAAAACCATGCCGTTGGGGTCGTTCATCCAATGTGCCCTGGGTGTAAAATGAATCTGCGGGCGATATGGCTCTTTATATAGTTGCTGGCTTTTTTGCGCAGAAATTGGGTTAGTGCTCATTAGCAACAGCAAGCAACTTATGATATACCTTAAATTTTTATTCATATCTATTTTGTTCCGGCTTACTAATATGTTATTCAGTTTCGTACGATGCGTAAAATTATTTTCAATTCCAATCATTGGCTATTAACTCATCTATTTCGCTAACACGATAGTTTGGACAGGCCCCATTATAACTGGCTATTAATGCACCTGCTGCACATGCATAACGCAGGGCATTTTCAGGGCTTTCCTTTAAAGATAATTTTGTAATTAGTGCTGCAAGAAAACAATCTCCTGCACCCACTATATCAGCAACAGTTATTTTGAATGCATTGTGATAATAAAATTTCCCTTCATAATTTAAAACAGCACCCTCGCTGCCTTTTGTTACAACTACAGTTGAGATATTAAATTTATTCTGCAGCATATTTATTCTTTCTTCTTCTGTTTTTACATCTGCAAACCAATCGCTCACAATTATCAATTCATCTTCATTAAGTTTTAATAACTGTACATTATGTAATAATTTTTCAATAATTTCTTTATTGTAATGTGGTGCACGCAGGTTTACATCGAACACTTTATATTTTGCCAACTCCAATAATTTAAACAGGGTATTTTGGCTTACCGTGCTTCGTGCAGCAAGGCTTCCAAAAACAAAATAAGCTGCATTGCCAACCAAGCTTTCAAAATTAGCCTGCCAGCAAATATTATCCCATGCAACTGGTTTTATAATATCGTACGTTACTTCATTATTTGCCCCAATGGTTGCATTTACTTTTCCGGTTTGCAATTTTTCATCTGTCTGTATGTTTGCGCAATCAATATTATTTCCAGTAAATATTTCAATCAGTTTTCTGCCCGGTTCATCATTTCCTATTCTTGAAATTATTGCAGGCTCATTGCCTAATTTTTTTAAATGATATGCAACATTCATAGGTGCGCCGCCGGGCAAAGTAGCTGTTGGCAGTACATCCCAAAGTATTTCACCAAAGCAAACAACGCTGTTTATTTTATCTTCCATTATTTTACTGATTATTTGCCTGAGAAAATTTCGCTTCCAAAGCCTCCAATGAAATGCCTTTTGTTTCGGGCATTTTTGTAAGTACCCATATTAATTGCAATAGCATCATAACTGCAAAAAATGCAAAAATGGGCCAGGGATTATCTTTAAAAATACCTTGTTTGTCATCCAAAAAAACAGGCGTAATCAAAGTAATTAATGCTGCAAAAATCCAATGCACACTTGCGCCAAACGACTGACCCGCTGCCCGAATTTTATTTGGAAATATTTCAGAAATAAAAACCCATATAACTGCTCCCTGCCCTATGGCATGCGATGCAATAAAAATTAAAAGAAAACTCATTAACAAAGCAGGGCTTGCTTTGGTGTAAAAACACCAGGCTATCATTATTAGGCTAATAATGTAACCGATGGAGCCAGCCAATAGCAGCTTTTTTCTGCCGACCCTGTCAATAAAATACAAACCTACAAATGTGAAAAGTAAATTTGTACCACCAATAGCTATCGAATTCAACAAAGAATCTTTTGCAGCCAAACCAATGCGGGAAAGGATTTCGGGAGCGTAATACAGAATAAAATTTATACCCGAAAACTGATTAAAGAATGCAATAAAAAAGGCAAGACCTAATATTAGTTTGTGTTTTCTGCTGAAGAGTGAAGCAGATTTTCCGCCCGTCTCCTCGTGTTGATTGCTTTTTATTATGGACGCAATTTCTGTATCGGTATCTGTAATGCCTATCTGCAATAAAACTGCTTTTGCTTTTGCAGTATCATTCCTTTTTGAAATAAGCCAGCGGGGACTTTCAGGCAACCCTATAGTCATTGCTGTATAAATAAGTGCAGGTATAGCTAAAACACCAAGCATCCACCGCCAATCGTTTTCTCCGCCTACGCCCTGTAAAAAATAATTGGAAAGAAATGCAATGAGTATTCCGAATACAATATTAAACTGGTACATGGCAACAAATCTTCCCCTTGTAGCCGGTGTAGAAATTTCTGATATATAAGTGGGTGCTACAACTGATGAAACTCCAATACCTATGCCACCCACAAAACGAAAAAATGAAAATGTGTAAGGATCTTGAGCAAGTGCAGAACCGAATGCAGAAACAGCAAAAATAATTCCGACCCAAAATAATACCTTTTTTCTGCCGAATCTTTCTGTAGGAATTCCGCCAAAAATAGAACCTACCAAAGTGCCCCATAATGCCATAGACATAATAAAAAATCCATGAAACAATGGAGTAGTATGCCAAAGTTCTTTTATGGGCAGGTTAGCTCCGGAAATAACTACTGTATCAAACCCAAAAATAAAACCTGCAAGTGATGCCCCAAGAGACCATTGAAATAACTTGTTTTTGTTCATCAAGTGACGTTTAATTTAATGAGTAAATTATATAACCATCCTTTGAATAAGTAAAGCCAAGATTAATAAGATAAATGTAATCTTTAAAAAGTGCAATTTGAAATTGTTATCATATTACTATGTGCTGGAAGTGCAATTAAATAGAGAAGGTTACATTTGCATCAATTTAAAAATACCCATTCATTTTACTTTGCTGCAATGTTTCGGGACTTGCCAGTCGTTGCGATCAAGGGTCTTACATCATAATTATTAAAAATGCAACGTCCCCTTTGGAAGATATTGTTGGGAAGTAATAGTATTTACATAGCTGATGTTTTAATTCCCTACTGTAAAAGGTCCTGTGAACCAACTTTTTTTGAATTTCTATAATACAGGTAATTTGTGTAAACCTATTTTAGGACGTGACAAATAATTAAAGAAGCGAAACTAATAGTGAGACACGAACCCAGGCGTAGGAACTACGGAAGGCAAAAAAAAGCCCTGCTCGAAAAGCAAGGCAGTAATTATTTCATTTTGATCAGTCTTCGGTTGTTGTTTCCCTGTGTTCTGTAACAGTAGTTACTTCAACTACTTTAGGTTCTGGCTTGGGATCTACTCTTTCAGTGGTAACAGTCTTTTGAGTATGTGTTGCACCATCACCGGAATCATGTGTAGTGGTTGTTTCTGTGGTTACTTTTT
>JANXTN010000013.1 GCA_025352435.1 Ferruginibacter sp.
AAAAATTAAATTACATTCATTACAATCCTGTAAAGGCAAATCTCTGTAACTTACCCGAAGACTATCATTTTTCCTCAGCAATGTTTTATGAAAAAGGCATTGACCATTTTGGCTTTATAGAACATTATATGGGATAAATAAAGGTTTCTAATTTTAGGGTCGGCTGGTCAAAGACCAGGCCTCGGCGGCTCACGAGCGGAAGCGTTGGGCGCCTCACTATCCGTAGAGTTAAGCAATGCATCTCTCCGGATTTTTAATAAATGAGTATGTACTCATCATCCATTTCTACCCACCGATTAATTAAGATTTACTTAGTGTGTATATTTGGTAAGCAACATGGCAGATTTTACACACCCCCTACTAGCGCAGAGATGCGAACTCTAGCGCAGAAATGAGGCGTGGCTCTTGGCAATGGCTTTCTGTGCGGTGCTTCTATTAAATTTCTATTAAACACAAAACCGTTTAATCAGCCGCACAGATACCCTTCCGCACTTTGCTATGCTGCATATCTGCGCTAGGTTGTGAAAGAAAATTTTTTCTTTATTTCTTGATGAGACAAAATTCATATAAGATAATTTCCTGTTGTATAAAAATAGTTATATATTTATACGTACGTTACAACTATCCCCACCACGTGCAGACGTATGAGCAATAGAATTCGGATAACATGATTAATTGTAGATAAAAATCGCAATTGAGTATCTAGCAGTATTTCTTATTGTCCCAAATATAAAAAAATCAAAAACTAGTTTTTATGAGAATATATTCAATACCGACATTATTATTTGCGTTTTTATTGTTAGTTGTAATCGTCTCCTGTAAAAAAGAGAAGGTAGTGTTTTCAAGTTCAACTAATAATGGATATACAGCTCCTCCACCTCCTCCACCGCCACCTCCTCCACCTCCTCCACCTCCTCCAAACCATATATATCCAGACTTATCTCCTGTGAGTGATACAGATAAGGTTTTCTATTTTTTCAATTCGCTTACTTACCCCGTGAGTTGCACGGGCACTTTTTGCACGGAAAGATCTCGTTACATTTTGCATAACAATGGCAGCTTATTTCTTCAGTACAACTACGATAGAGGAAACGAGTATCACAAAGGAATTGAATATAAAGGGTGGTACGCACAAACAAACAACAGCATTTCCTATACGTGGGAAGGTTGGAGCACAGCCGGCCCATGGGGCGCCACCGGAACTTTAAAAGGGGATACACTGACAGTTAAATATAACTTCATAATGTCTATGTCAGACTTTGAGGATGCAGTGTACCTTCGTAGGCCTTAATGAAGCTACTTGCCTTTGTTGTTGTTCCAATAGCCTTTACTTATTATCTGCCCACTCTAGCCCCACTCTAGCGCAGAAATGATGCGAAGCCTTTGTGCAATGGCTTTCTGTGCGGCATTATAATTATTTTTCCAATGCATAACATCTTATAAGTTAGCCGCACAGATACCTATCAACACTTTGCTCGGCTGCATATTTGCGCTAGGTTGTGATAATTTATTTAAAGCAAAACAACAAAGAAGAGGCTATTAAATGTTACCAACAGGCATTAAAAATTCGTCCCACTAATCCCAGAGCAAAGAAATCACTGGAGGGATGGCTGAAGCTTTAATAGGATTCCTTAAAGAACTTGCATGATCTCTTCGCTACATTGTGTGCAGTGCGCAACGTTTACTCAATACCTCCATCACTATTGCAGAAATGAGGCGTAGCAGTATGCGCCAGTTTTTTTGTGACTGATTATACTAACTTCAAATAACATCTACGCCCAATTCCACTCCTCAATTAGTAGCACGAATAATTCATTGGTTAAGCTTCTACCCTTAACTTTATTTTCTAAAATTCCCATCATGAAAAAGCTGGCATTTTTTATCATACCCATCGTGTACTTTTCTCCTGCGTTTGCTCAACAAACACAAAAACCTGTACTACATGGTAAACATTGGATGGCCATTACAGGCAAGCCATTGGCTGCCACCGCAGGCAGCATGGTTTTTCAACAGGGAGGCAATGCGGTAGATGCTGCATGTGCCATGCTTGCTGCTACCTGCACCATGTGGGATGTATTAAGTTGGGGCGGAGAAACACAGGCACTTATTTACAATCCCAAAACAAAAAAAGTGATTGGCATAAATGCATTGGGTGTAGCACCAACCGGAGCAACTGTTGATTTTTTTAAAAACAAAGGATATGATTATCCGCCGGAATATGGACCGTTAGCCGCTACTACCCCGGGCACTGTGGGCGGACTTTGCCTGATGCTTGCCAATTATGGACGTATGAGTTTAAAGGAAGTGTTGGCACCCTGCATGCAATTGGCAGCGGGTTATCCAATAGAAGCGCAAACTGCCAACAGTATGGAACGCGGCAAAGACAGAATAAAACAATGGCCATATAGCAAAAAAATTTTCCTAACACATTTAGGTGAAAAAAGAGAAGCGCCTGAGGCAGGGGAAATTTTTATTCAGAAAGACTTGTTGGAAACACTTACCAAAATGATAGATGCAGAACAGCAGGCTTTAAAAAAAGGTAAAGGCCGTAAAGAAGCTATTATGGCTGCTTACGATCGTTTTTATAAGGGTGATATTGCACAGGAATTCGTTCGTGGTTGTCAGGAACAGGGAGGCCTCATCACCGTGCAGGACCTTGCCAAATGGAAACCCATAGAAGAAGAACCAATGCAGGTAAATTACAAAGGCATTGATGTATATAAATTACAGCAGTGGACACAAGGGCCTATGTTTCTGCAAAGCCTCAACATACTGGAGAATTTTGATTTAAAAGATATGGGCTATAACAGCACAAAATATATTCATACACTTTATCAAACCATGAATATGACTTTTGCTGACCGTGATTTTTATTACGGCGATCCTGCCTTTCCACCGGCCGAACCTATGAAAGGGTTACTGAGCAAAGCGTATGCAAAGCAAAGAGCTGGACAGATCTCAATGAAAAGGAATATGCCCGACATTGGCCCCGGCGATCCATATCCTTTTGAAGGAAAAATAAATCCGTACACAAATCTGTTGAAACAAAGAGGCTATTCTTTTGATACTACAAAAAATAATCGACCGGGTTTTATGCCTGCACATGATGTAAGAAATGATGGTGCTGCATTAAACGCACCCATCAAGAGAGAAGTTGACAGTGCCTACATGGCACGATTGTGGGCAGGCACTACTTCTGTAGAAGCCGCAGATGAAGAAGGCTGGGTGGTTTCTATTACACCTTCAGGTGGCTGGTTGCCTGCAACAATTGCCGGTAATACAGGAGTTGGTATGAGCCAGCGTTTACAGAGTTTTGTATTGGATTCTTCCATCAATCCTTTTAACGTGATTGAACCCGGCAAACGCCCAAGGGTAACATTGACTCCTACGCTGGCTTTGAAAGATGGTAAACCTTTTTTATCATTTGCCGTGCAGGGAGGAGATACACAGGACCAAAATTTATTACAATTCTTTTTAAATATTGTAGAGTTTGGAATGAATGTGCAGGAAGCCTGCGAAGCCGCAAATATTAATACGAATCAACTATGGTTATCATTAGGCGGAACTAAAACAGAAGATCGCAAGCCAAGGCCCGGCAATTTATTACTTCATCAAAATACATCAGAGTGGGTGAGGAAGGAATTAAGACAAATGGGTTACACCCTTACTTTTGATGACAGAACAAGCGGCCCCATCAATGCCATTTACTTTGACTGGCTACACAAAAGTTTCTGGGGTGGAAGTTCCAATCATGGAGAAGATTATGGCATTGGTTGGTAGAGTGTTTCTCGAGGTGCATCCTATCGCACATTCGCAGAAAGTCCATAACAGCTCACACTCCAATAAACAGCATCAAAACAAAAAAGGGTGCTCACTTTATCGTTATTAATATTGTAATTAACGAAGTAAACACCCTTTTTATAAATAATTTTCTAGAATAA
This sequence comes from Ferruginibacter sp., assembly GCA_025352435.1. Lineage (GTDB taxonomy): Bacteria > Bacteroidota > Bacteroidia > Chitinophagales > Chitinophagaceae > Ferruginibacter. The sequence goes on from JANXTN010000013.1 coordinate 3,942, forward strand.
AACTTTATTCCTCATCTTGCCCATGCATTTTAATTTTGCTGATCTCATTACCTAATTTTATTCCCAGATCAATAGATAAGTTTTGTGTAAAGCGATAATGAATGCCTGCATAAAGTCCGGAAGCAGCCGCCTCTGCCCGCGTTTGGCTGAGTGAACTAAAATGCCGGGCAGGCAAAAAGATAAAAATCACTTTTTATGTAATCTACTTTATAAAAGGCGTTACAAAACTTTTAGTAATTAACGGTAACCAAAGATCGTAGAGAGTAAATAACAATGAAAATTTTTATCTCAAAAAAATCCCCCGATGTAGAAACAACGGGGGTGTTTTTAAAATCCAATATCCTATGAAAAACCGACGGTAAAAATATTGACTTTGTAGATAGAATATATATCGATGAGGTTGAGTAGGCTTTTTTTGAGGTCGGATAATGTAGATATTTCGTGAAACTTTTCATTGTTAATAAATTGACGTAATTCCACAGATATAAAAAACTAACTTCTTAATATTGGTCGGATTAAGAAAAATAATCTATGCATCTGTTGGTGCCAATGGTAGCAATAATTGAAGATGAGTATACAGACGTTCTTCATTAAAATACATCGAAACGCATCGCTGAATTCAACCCTTGGTATTGGATTAAATTATTCCGCAATTGTTCAAATAGCAAAACCGCCTAAAAGATTGTAGGCGGCTGCGTTTCATGAAAAAAAATCAATTGTATTTTTCTTACTGCTTCATAATTTTTGTAACAATTCCGTTATTAGTTTTTAACAAATACACTCCGCTGTTATAGTTACTAAAATCTATTGTAAAAGTGGAAGCAGTCACATTTTTTTGCAGCAATACTTTGCCACTCATATCTGTAAGGATCAGCTTATCGCCAATTGTAGCACCCATTACTGTTGATAGATCTTTTACAGGATTAGGATAAATAGTTATTAGCGTATTTGAGTTGTTACTCAATTTAATTATTGCTGAGTAGCTAAATTTACCATCTTTATCAATTTGTTTTATACGGTAATATTGTATTGCATTAAATGTTGCAGCATCAAAGTATTCGTACATATTTTCGCCATTGCCTTTGCTGCTAAGTGTACCAATTGTGTAAAACTCTGTACCATTTTTACTCTTTTCAATAAGGTAACTTCTTACATTATTTTCAGCTACTGTAAAACTAATTAAGGCTTGTTTTTGGTAGTTTACGACATTCACGTTAAGCCATTTTACCGGTAATACAGAACCCACACTGCCCATTGTAAAAGGACTCCATGAACTTATAGCATTACTCGTTACACTTCCTGCTGCTGCTGTACCTGTACCTACTGTACCTTCATTTAGCCAATTGCCACCTACTTTATGTGCTACACGACGGTCACTGGCAGCGTTTGAAAAACCATCTTTGTATCCATCCCAATAAATTGTTACCGTGCCTGTTGCCGAAGTTAGCGGTGCTATATCCCAATATTCATTGGTATTATAACTTGCCAATGGAGTAGGTTCTGTACCTCCTGGTGTAAATGTTCCGCTGCCTGCATCTGTAGCAAGATACCTCACCTGTAAGCCTGTGCCATTAGCAGATAGATTTACATCTGTTTTTTGATAATTAGAAACATCTCCTACGGGGTAGGAAAAGTTGCCCGTGCCTTCTTTTACCACATAGCCGTTTACATGGCTCGCATCAGTTGGCGTGCCGCTTACGGAGCCGCCGGCTGTAAATGCTAGCGGGGCGGTAACAGTTGTGGCAGTGATGATGCCGTTTGTAAAAGTTACGGCACCGTCTGCCCGCAGCTTAGCGGCGAGTGTAATGCCGGCTGCATTGTTCACAACTACATCTGTGGCAAAGTAATCGGCTGTGCCGCTGAGTGTTTGCGCAGAACTTCCTTCCAGCGTGAGTGTGCCACCTGTTGCAGCGGCCATTGTGGCATTGCTGATGATATTGCCCCTCACCCTGAGGTTACCGGCATTAGCAATGGTACTGCCGGTGGCATTGGTAAAATCGCCGAATACATAAACGTTGGTACCGGTGCTTATGTTGAGCGTGGCGGCATTGTTATATAAGGCCTGGGCGCTTACGGCATTGGCAGGAATGATGATTGCGGCAGCGAAGGCGGCAAAAAGAATGGATATTTTATACATGTGATTATTGTTTATTAAGGTATGTTATGGTTCGTGAGGCACGAACCACGGCATTAGGAATTCTGTATCGCCATTACATTTAGGCCTTTGGTGAAGGCATGCCACGATAAGCAGCCACCGTGTATTGCAACAACGCACGTGTCTGCGCCCAGCTATCACCATCTATACGAGTTACAACGGCAATGAAGCTGTTTGACCCGAGTGTGCCTCCTTTTATGGAAACGGTAAAAGCATCGGAAAAACTTTCGCTGTT
>JANXTN010000016.1 GCA_025352435.1 Ferruginibacter sp.
TTAATAAAAGGTGATATTGAAGGAAACAGCATCTGTTACTGCATAGAGGAAAAAGTACTCGATAAAATAGGGGAGTACTTTAAAACACTCTCATCAAAGCTTGCCATAAAAAACTCAAAATGTTGTTAACTATATAAATTTAAAAAAATGAAATTATCAGAAATAAAGAAATACCTGTCTTCTGCAGAAGCTGTAAATTTTACTTTGCCTTCGGTGAAAAGGTACCCGAACATTTTCATGTAACGGAAGTGGGCCTTGTTACAAAACATTTTATTGATTGTGGTGGTGTGGAACGGATTGAGAAAGTTGTCAATTTCCAATTATGGGATGCGAATGATTTTGAGCATAGATTAAAACCTCAAAAACTAAATAACATCATTGCTCTTTCTGAAAAGAAATTAGGCATCGGAGATTTAGAGATTGAAGTAGAATACCAATCAGACACCATTGGTAAATACGGTTTGGAATTTAATGGAAAAGATTTTCAACTCACACCTAAAACAACCGCCTGCCTTGCCCAGGATGCTTGTGGCATACCGCCGCAGCAATTAAAAAATTCTTTGATTGTAGAACAAAGTTGCTGCACTCCGGGTGATGGTTGTTGCTAATAATTTAAACTAAATAGAATTATGTCAGCAAAGAATTGTGCACCGGCTAACGAAAGGAAAAAATTAGGTTTTTTAGATAGGTATTTAACGGTATGGATTTTCTTAGCAATGGCGATAGGTGTAGCAATTGGATATTTTGTTCCCTCATCATCAACATTTATTAATTCATTTTCTTGGGGCACTACAAATATTCCTCTAGCCATTGGTTTAATATTAATGATGTATCCGCCTTTTGCAAAAGTTAGATACGAAAAACTAAAAGAGGTTTTTAAAAACACAAAAGTTTTGGGAATGTCTCTATTTCTGAATTGGATTATTGGCCCCATACTAATGTTTTTGCTTGCTATACTTTTTTTGCACGACAAACCAGACTATATGGTTGGCTTAATCCTTATTGGTTTAGCCCGCTGCATTGCGATGGTAATTGTGTGGAATGAATTAGCAGAAGGCAGCAGAGAATATGCAGCAGGTTTGGTTGCATTAAACAGTATATTTCAGGTATTATTATACAGTGTTTATGCATATCTTTTTGTTACAGTGTTGCCGCCATTATTTGGCATTACGGGTTCTGAAGTAAATATTTCTATTGGACAAATTGCTGAAAGTGTAGCCATTTATTTAGGTATTCCATTTGCAGCCGGAGTTCTTACAAGATACTTCTTTCGTAAAGCTAAAGGCGAAGATTGGTATCAAAACACATTCATTCCTTTTATATCGCCCATCACATTAATTGCATTGCTTTTTACCATCGTTATCATGTTTAGTCTAAAAGGAAAATTGATTGTGCAAATACCTTTCGATGTGTTACGAATTGCGATTCCTTTAATAATCTATTTTGCCATTATGTTTCTTATCAGTTTTTTTATGGGTAAAAAAATGGGTGCCGATTATTCAACAAATGCATCCATTGCATTTACGGCAGCAGGTAACAATTTTGAGCTAGCCATTGCAGTTGCCATAGGAGTGTTTGGTATTAATAGCGGACAGGCATTTGCAGGTGTTATTGGTCCTTTGGTAGAAGTGCCTGCACTCATTGCTTTGGTAAATGTTGCCTTTTGACTAAGAAGAAAATATTACCCAAATATAAATTTACAAAACGCTTAAAATCATCCCATGAAAATTGCATTGTTTAGTGACATACACGCAAATCTACCTGCATTGAAAGCCTGCTTAAAACACACTATTTCATAGAATACTTCCTACGAACGAAAGAGGAAATACACATTACTGGCATGCAATAAATATTGGTTCTGTAGGCAAGCCTAAAGATGGGAATTCACAAGGTGGTTATGTGCTGCTTACAATAAATGAATATAGCAGTATTACAAACAAAGATGCAGTAAAGGTTGAATTTATAAGGTTTGACTATGATGCAGAAAAAGCGGCAAAAGCAATTGAACAAAGCCCCCTGCCGAATGAATATGCTGATATGCTGCGAAGAGGATATTAAAAATATTGGGTGTCATAATACCCCTCCCTCGGGGTGCCAGCAGGGCGGGGTGGAATGGCTTACTTCAACAACATTCTGCAAGGGTAGAAGGTTATTTAATTTTGTTGGTTCAAACTTTTTATTGTCAATGGATTTCCTAAATCAAATTTCTTATAAAGCTTATTGGCACATTTTGTTTACCTTAATTATCATATTCGAAAGGAGGTTACATTTTATAAAGCAGTATTGTCTATTAAGAAAACAATCATTTATATGTTAATTAAGATCATGATAAGAAGCGTTTTTAAAAACTTACCAATTTTAGCTGTTGTGCTTTTTGGATGTAATAAAAACTCGACCAATACCTATGATACCAAGCCATATAAACTGAGTTACAATGATTCCATCTTATACCCACTAGGAGAGATAAATGAACTACAGACTATAAGCCCGGTTGCAGCAAAATCGGGAACATATACTTCGTTCCCGGAAGGCCTCAATATTAACTCGGCAACAGGCGTCATCAGCCTTCATGAAAGTGAAACAGGCATTAAATATCGTATTTATTTTACCGACGGTTATACCAAGGACTCTACATTAATAACAATAGGTGGCATAAATTACCTTGATGGTGTATACAAAATTAATGCGTCGGATTCCGTCATCAATCCTTTATACAATGCACAAATTGGAAACAATTTACCTAACGCTACAAACGGTTCTGTGTTTGATGAAGGTGGAGGTTGCAATGGCAATGGTTGTGCTGTAAACCTCAACGATGCAAGAATAAATTTAGCGCAGACGGTTCGTAATGGCGCTTTTGGCGGCACTCCTACAAATGGTAGTAACAAAGAGTTTACTTTAAATTATCGCATCAATGATAATAGCAGAAAAGGCAGCAATAGGCTTAAAATAAAAGTATTCTATTTTAAAACATTGAATGATGTAACAAGCCAGGTATGGGATCTTTTAAACAGCCGCAATGGTACAGTCATTAATTCCTTTAGCAATAATAATAACACGCCTATACAGGGCAATACCGCCGGCAATATTTTTAACACCCCCACTACCGGCAAAGGTAGAAGGCCACCCTGCGTTGTAATCATTAGTCAATAGCGCTAAAAAATTGGTTGTAACTATTGTTACCTTTGAAAACATAGTTACTATGCGAAAAATCATTTTGCTGATATCATGTTTTTGGTTAGGTAATATTTTATTACTCTTAGGTCAACAAAAGGAAGATTCCAATGCATATAAAAAATTTTACAAACAGGCTGAAAGTTATTTCAATGCTGAATCATCTTCCGGCGAAACAGACAGCCTTGCTATATTTAATTATAGGCGTACAGTCGATCTACTTCTTAAACAAAATATAAATGATACGCTGCTTGTAACCTGCTACACCAGAATAGGTATTTTGTACCAAGCCAAAAATGATGACCAAAATGCTTTGACAAATTTTGCTTTAGCTGCCGCTTGTAAAAAGAACAAATCATCTTTACCCGATTCTTTGTTTTTTAAACCGATTTTATTTGCGGGAGCCTCCTATTATAACCTTGGTAATTTTGATTCTGCTTTTTATTTTTTTAAAAAAGCAGAGGACATTGTCAGCCAAAATGTGGGCATTGATGAAGTAGAAAGATTGTACAATAAAATGGGTGCATTGTATTACCAAACGGGCAATTACAAACAGGCCATAAATTATTTTAATAAAACAATTAATAGCCTCGATAAAAAAAGTACAGACTACCGTGAATTGTTTATACAATATAAAATAAATGTAGGCGCTTCTTATTTTAAGCTGAAAGACAATGAGCAGGCTATGGCAATTTATAAAGAATTGCTGCCTTACAAAAGCACTAGCCAGTCATTGATATTGCATAACATGGGAATAATTTATTTGGAAACAGGGGATTATATTAAATCCCTGCATACATTAATGCCCCTATCCTATAATAAACAAATCAAATTAACAGACCTGGCTAGGATATACATCAATTTACAACTACCTGATTCCGCAAAATATTATTTAGATAGTGCCCTTGCAGAAAATAAAAAGACAAACGGCTACCGCAAAAATATTTCACAAGGATTAGCCCTTAAATATTATGGAGATTATTTTACAATGAAACATGATGTGGCAAATGCCATATCTTTTTACCAGCAAAGTATTTTGCAACTTAATACCGATTTTTCGGAAATCGATCCATACAAAAATCCAATACAATTTAATGGGCTGCATTCCTCCTTTAATCTATTTAATTCTTTGATTGCAAAAGCAAAGGCGTTTGGTCAATTATATCAGCAGACAAAAAATGTAAAAAATTCCACTGCCTCCCTAAATACTTATAAATCTGCTTTTGTGCTGGCAAAGCATGTAGAACGGTTTTTAGATACTGATGAGGCAAGAATGTTTTTAAAAAAAAATGTAGCAGAAGCGTATTCAGAAGCGATACAAACTGCTTTAGAAATATTTGAGTTGACTAAAAATAAAGATTTTTTAAAAGAGGCATTCTTACTAAGCGAAACAAATAAAGCTTCTATATTACAATTAAACCGGCAGCAACTTCAGATAGAACAAATTTCTGAAATACCACAGTTATTGGTACATGAAGAAAACAATATCAAAGCAAATATCGCTACACTTAGTTTGCAGGCTGCAAGTAATTCTGACAGTTCAAAAACCATATCATTACAACAAAGTATTGCCGAGTATGAAATAAAATTATCTACGGTACAGCGGCAGTTGAATGAAAACCCAAAGTATCATCAACTTCGTTTTAATGATGATACCATTTCTATAAAAAAAATACAAACAGAAAACTTAAAAGAAGAGACCGCTTTAATTTCTTATTATTTTACAAACAAGAAATTGGTAACGTTTGTGGTTACAAATAAAACATTTAATTATACTGTCATTCCCACAGATAGTATTTTATTTGAAAATATCCTTATAGCTAAAACGCAATTAAACTCACAAGGTACAGCGGATAAGGCTGCTGCTCTAGAAACAGAAAAGAAATTATTTAACCAACTTATTCAACCCGTGTATAGTTTTATCAGCTCCAAAAAAAGACTGATCATTATTCCCCACAACGAGTTACACTACATTCCTTTTGAAACACTCGTGAATCCTAATACAGCTAACTATCTGGTAAAAGATTTTGCTATAAGTTATAATTACGCGGCCTCATTTTTAGAGAAGCCAAATGACAGTCAAGTAAAACCGGATGTATTGGGTTTTGCGCCTTTTGCATCAAGCACATCTTATAAAGATTCACTCAATGTTTCTTTTACCCAATTGCCTGCATCAAAAAAGGAAGTAAAATCGTTGCAGGGTAAAATATTTATTGATAGCGCCGCCAGCAAGGAAAATTTTTTAAAATATGCTTCAAAATTTCCTATTATACACTTGGCTACCCATGCACAAGCCAATGATAAAAATCCACTGGAATCTTTTATTGCCTTTTACCCGCAAAAAGGCAGTGATGGTATACAGTATAAATTGTACGAGCCAGAAATTTATAATCTGCGTTTAGGTAATTCATTGTTGGTTATTTTAAGCGCCTGCGAAACGGGTAAAGGGCAATTGATAAATGGTGAAGGATTAATGAGTTTATCAAGGGCATTTTCTTATGCAGGTTGCCCAAGTGTAATCACATCCTTATGGAAGGCAGAAGATAATGCCAATGCTTACCTTACGCAAAAACTATATTACTATTTGCAAAAGGGATATGCTAAAGATGTAGCATTGCAGCATGCAAAGCTTGATTATATAAATGATGATAACATTGCGCCAAATTTTAAATTACCAAATTTTTGGGCACACTTGGTTTTAGTGGGGGATACCTCACCTGTAACTAACTCCACAAGCTTACATTACTGGTATATTTTTTCAGGTATTTTTTTACTGACACTTATTTTCTTTGCTATTAAAAAACCGCGTGTTTTGTTAATGACAACATTTGGATTTTAAAAGTCTGCCAAACAATTAATTTTTTCGAACTAAAAGTTGAATCTTGGCTAAATACCATCTGTCAATCTTATTATGGTACACATGATTTTTATCATTATACATTTTTTCAAATAATGGTAATGCTTTTGCTGCTTCATTATTTTTTACATATCCAAGGGCCAGGTAATATTCTGCTTCATCCTCTAACACAGATAAATGAGCGCTATTATTTTTTTCGACAATGGTAGTAAACAGTGTAATGGCATTACTATAATCAGCTTTGTTTAAATAAGATTGAGCTGTCAGAAATTGTTCATTCATTGTTGGCTCTTTCATTTGGTTATATAATGCAATGACGCTGTCGTATCTTTTTTCGCTGTAAGCACTTGTTATGGTACTTTCAGCGGTTGTTCCTCTCATAACAGCCAACTGATAGGGAGTATATTTTTCCTGGTATAAATTGTTTGGGGAAATAGTCAAGTACTGATACAAGCCAAATAATCCCATTATAATTATGATGCTTGCTGCTATACTTATAATCATTTTTGGGAACTTTCTTATAACAGCTTTTGTAGAATATATATCTGTTGCCAAATCAAGCATCATTGTTTTATGAATACCGTTTACTTTTTGTACAATGCCATAATTTTTTATTACGTCTTTTGTTATTAAAAGATTGTTGAGTTCCTGTTGCAGACTGCTGTTGGTTTCCAGTTCCCTTCGCAAAGCTTTCAGTTCGGCTTCATTCAATTCATCATCAATGTAGCGAACAAGTTTTTCTGAATTGTGTAAATTATTGTCCATTTTGTAAAGCGTCTTTTAAAGTTTTCGCTAAAGCTGGATCTGCAGTGAGCATTTGCTCAAGTTGCTTTAGACATTTGTATTTTTTATTGCGTAATACCTGGTCGTTTTCGTAATTCATCGTGTTCACAATTTCCTTCATGGAAAGATTTTCATAATAAAAAGCCAGCAAAATTTTTTTACAGCCTTCACCAAGTTTATCCATAATATTCAGTACTTGTTTTCGGGCTTCTCTTCCGGTAATATAATTGTGAATGCCTTCATCAACAACCTCTCTGGCGGTTTCAAATTTTGCTTCTCTTACCTGTGCCCTACTTCTTCTTTTTAATTCATTTAACCACGTGTTTTTATTAATAGCAAATAGAAAAGTTTTAACGCTTGCCTCACCTCTAAACTTGCTCTGCTGTACTAATTGAATAAATGCTACAATCGTTTCCTGAAAAATATCTTCTGCGTCCTGCCTGCTTCCGTCGTGTTGTTGCACATAGATACTTAAGCCATTAAAGTAATTTTTATACAAATATTTGATTGCCTCATCCATATTTATTTCATCCCGTATGGACCGAAGCAATTCTTCGTCGTCATAATTTTTAATCACTTCCATTTACTGCACTATTAATAGTAAATAATGAGAGGGCATTTGTAACCATTTATTTGAAATACTTTTTAGTGTAAATAACACTCGCATTAAAAATAGGTATAAGTATTACAACTAAATTATTATAACCTGCTGAATACTTTTAATAATCTTCTTTAAAAGAAATAAAATAAAAACTATTTGCTTGATTACAATTTGTACATGAGTGGTTACTAAATATTGTAACTGTGTTTCATCACCTAAAAACAATTAAATTATGAAAAACCAATTATTATTATTCGCCTTTTTTACCGCACTTGCTTTTACATCCTGTAAAAAAGACAACCTGGACACAACAATAAATCCTCAAGCAATAACGGTAGTACCTCTAAGTGCTGTGCCAACAGCTATCGTAGCAGGGTTTAACAACAACTTTCCCAATGCCTCCGAAGTTGAATGGCAGAAAAACAATGATCATTTCGAAGTGGAATTTAACCACCAAGGCCAAAGACACCATTGCGATTTTGACAACAATGGGCAGCAAAGCGGTCACAGTATTTCTTGCGCAAGTGCTGCAGTTCCTGCAGCTGTTTTAAATGCATTCAGGGCAAGGTATCCGAACGACATGGTGGCTGAATGGAATCAAAAAAGTGATGGTACATGGAAAGCACATTTTTTACGAGGAACAATGAAATGGGAAGCATTGTTTAGCGCTACCGGAGTTTTTATAAAAGAAGAACATGAATAAATTTCTATGAAAACCAAAAAGAAAGGTCGCTATACAGGCGGCCTTTTATTTTTAGGTTTATGAATAGGGCATGGCGTTAACGACAAGCAATATGAATTACTGCAGCCCATGAACCTCTTGCAACCCTTGATTAATCCATCACCTCATAAATATTCATGGGAGCTGATTTGTTTTTTAAAATCACTTCGCCTGCATGCCTGCAGTTAAAAGATTCTTTTACTTTAAGATAAGCGCTTTCATTAATAATGAGCTGGTTTTCCTGGGCAGCAGCCTGCAATCTTTGAGCAGTATTAACCGTATCACCTATTACCGTATAATCCAACCGGCGCAATGCTGCAGAACCAATATTACCCGAAATCATTTCACCGCAATTGAGGCCAATAGAAACTTTTGGTTTATAAAAAATATGATCTGCTGCCGCAGGTAATTGTCCTATTTGTGTTTTTATTGCAAGGCAGGCGTCAATCCCTCTATCCAGATGATAATCTCCTCTAAAAACGCCCATCACTGCATCGCCTATAAATTTATCTACATAACCATTCTGGGTAAGTATTTCTTTCACCATTACATCAAAATAACTGTTCAGCAATTTAACAACAGTATCGGGTGCTTCCGTTTCGCTGATGGATGTAAAGCTGCAGATATCTATAAACACTACAGTTGCTTCTACTGTTTCATTGGCTACGAGAGATGATTCAAATTCCCTGCTTCCCATAAACTTGAGCACCGTTTCATCTACATACATTTTTAGTATATTGTTTTCTTTAATGGCTTTCAATGTTTCTTTTACCTGAACCACATGCCTGATGGTTTTTTCCATCGTAAGAGAAAGGTCTTCAAAATTAATGGGCTTCGTAATAAAATCGAATGCGCCTCTGTTCATGGCTGTTCGTATATTATCCATGTCGCCGTATGCGGATACGATTACAGATTTTATCAGTGGGCTGCTTTCGCCCATCCTGCTTAGCAAAGTAAGGCCATCCATTTCAGGCATATTTATATCACTGAGCAGGATATCAATATCGGGATGCTGTTTTATTTTTTCCAGCGCATCGTTGCCGTTTACTGCAAAAATAAATTCATATTCCTGCTCTCTAATTTTCTGGCGGAACTTCTGTTTAATAAGTACTTCCAAATCTGCCTCATCGTCAGCAACTAAAATCTTTGCCATTATTATATTGTTTTAAGTTTTTCTTTTAACGCCGAAAAATCTAGTGGTTTGGTTAAAAAATCATCTGCGCCCAATGCCTTAGCTGTGTTATAGTTTTCAGCATCGCTGTATGCTGTTATCATCATTACCACAGGAGGTGGTTTATATGCTTTCTTTTTTATTCGCTCCAAAAGTTCCAGCCCACTTATGCCGGGCATGTTAATGTCAGACAGAATCAAGACTGCCTCATGTTCGTGGCTGTTCAGATACAGCAGGGCATCTTCGCCGGAAAATGCAAATACAAATTCCATTTCACCTGCTTTAATTTCTTTTCTGAAACGCTGTTCAAACAATGCCTGAACATCTGTTTCATCATCTACTACTAAAATTTTCATGCGTTTGTATTTGGTAATGTAATTATAAATGTAGTTCCCTCACCTTCATTTGTCTCAACTTTCAACTCCCCTCCATGTGCTTTCACGATATCATAGCTCATACTCAAACCCAAGCCTGTTCCCTGCCCCGTGGGTTTTGTTGTAAAGAACGGTTGAAATATTTTGTCCAATACTTTTTCCAGAATACCATTGCCGTTATCAGTAACCCTTATCTCTGTTTTATCATTTATTTTTTTTGTAGAAACAGTAACTGTCGGTTCATAGCTCCCTGCACCTGATCTCTTCTTTTCATCAACGGCATAAAAAGCATTGGTAATTAAATTTAAAATCACTCTTCCAATATCCTGCGGAATGATGTTGATCTTGCCGATAGAATTATCAAAATCGGTTTTAAAAGCGGCATTGAATGATTTGTCTTTTGCACGCAACCCATGATAAGCCAATCTTAAATATTCATCGCATAATG
>JANXTN010000041.1 GCA_025352435.1 Ferruginibacter sp.
ATAGTTAATGACAATGATGAATAATAGCTATAAGTCTACCGTTCAAGTAATTGCTAAACAGGGAGATTACTACAGAAAATCCTTGCAGTAAATATTCTACAGGATTAATCAATCCCACACTACTTACTTTCTTAAAAATTATATAGACTTTTATTTTATCCATTTATCCTAAGAAAAGTTAATCCCTATCACCTAAGAATAAACAATGATTTATTTTAAATGCTCTCTTTATGGGAGCATTTTTTTTTAAAATAAATGCTGAATGATACTACTTGAAAAGATTTGAACCAATGAAAATAGACAAATCAATAAAATATTAATGCAAATAAGTTTACTTCAGTTTTTCTTTTTTTGCCTGCTGTTGCATAATAGCCGGTAAGAACTGCTTGATAGTATTTTCAAGTTCTTCCACACTGATATCCAATGCATTTTTATTTTGGGCAAGTGCATGCCATGGTCGGCTGTTTCCAAATGGATAATTTCCAAAAACTACTACTGGCGTTCCTTGTGCCAAAATATTATCTGTCCCTTTTATCGTCCATTGGTCTGCCCAATCATATAGATATTTTGCATCTTTTTCGCTCAATCGTAAGCAGGAGTGAGAGGCCGGATACCCTGGCATTTCATATTGGTGAAAACCTACCCCTAGTTTATTTTCAATATTAAAATTCCATTTTAAATCCCATTCATCATTAAAAGTACTTTTGGTTTGCTCTGCTTTCCAGTTTGTATAAAACAAACCTGTTGGCGTCGTATCTGCTTTACGACCCATACTTGTTGGCCCGGAATAAACTAATTTTCCATTTTCGTATGCGGCAAAAGATTGTGTAGGATAAGAAAAGAATAGTATCTTTTTAACCTGTCCAAGAAAAGGAGCATCAAGAGGAAAAGGAAAATAATTTTTGATATTTAAACTTAAATCTGAAGGAACAACAATTGTATCAAATCTTTTTAAAAACTTTACATCGGCACGGTTTATTACAGCTATTATTTTCAAATTGTTTGTATCTGCTGTTTTAATAAACCTTTTAATGCTGTCTTTTGAAATTAAAAGATGGTAATCTACAGAAGGCCTTGTGAGAACAGAATCTTTTGATGTAACCTGGGGTTTGTGTGCTGTATCTGCACTGGTAATTATAACTGTTGTGGTTGTTGGAGAAGTATTTTTTTCTTTGATGTTACAGCTATACAGGAAAGCGATTATTGACAAGAATCCAAGTATCTTTTTTAGCATATTCAATTTTTCATTATCGAGGAAACATTATGCCAAAAAATTAAAATACTAACAGAAATTTAGGAGAGTAATAGGATTATAAACTTTGTGTCAACAACTTATTTTATTGCAAGGAATGGAGTGTATTAGTTTCCCCATTTTGAGTTTCAAATTGTAAAATTTTCTTGTTCATTATTTTGCACCAAAGCGGTGGTAACAGCGCCAATAACATTGAGCCGGGGTAGCCAGTTGGTAGCTGTGGGGTGTTGTCGTAATGCTTAAGTATTTGATATTTTCTGCTTGCAAGATAATGATGGTCGCTGTGCCGGCTTAGTTCAAATAATAGCATCCTTCCAATTGCGTGATTACTGTTCCAGCTGTGCTGCGGCATTGTGCGTTCAAAAGAATGTGAGGAAATAGTTTTTCTTTGCAAGCCATAGTGTTCAATATAATTTACAGTTTCCAATAAAAGTATGCCCATAAAGGCGGAGCATAAAAAATAGATGGTGATCCATCCACCGAAAAGCAAATAAATCAACCCTACAAATGCTGCCTGTATAATATGTGCCTGCAACATTTCATTTTGGAGACTAAAAATGCTTTTGTCTTTTTTCTGCATCTCACTGTTTGCAATATGCCAAGCAGATAAATAAGAAAATATAATGGTTCTAAAATAAAATATATACAACCATTCATTGTAACGTGCGCTGCTAGGGTCGTTTGGTGTAGCTACATTTTTATGATGCCCTTTGTTATGCTCAATAAAAAAATGCATATATAAACTGCTGAGTAAAGATATTCTTGCAAGCATTTGTTCAAATTTATTTTTTCTGTGCCCTAGCTCGTGCGCTACATTAATACCAAATGTGCCACAAAGCATACCCATGGCGGTTATGCGGCCAATGATATCCACAGTATTAAGATGCGAGGCTATAAATGAATAAAGAAAAAAGAATAAGGTTGGTATTTGTATAAACACAATCAAGTACAATAGGTAATCATATATCCTGTCGTTTTTAGAAAGCTCCTCTTCAGCGGCAGACATGTTGCCGGAGTCAGGCTTTATGAATAACTCCAGCAGAGGAACAAATACCCATGAATAAATAATTACAAGCCAGCACAAAATACCTGTGTTTGTAAAACTTATAAAAGCAAGTAAATAAACAATTAATGGGTTCAGGTATTTTACATACTTAAACATGGCAGTTTAGTTTATTGTAATTTACACAAACCCGTTTGTATAAGCAAATGCACTTATATAAATGTAGCGTTCTTCTTTAAAAATTATGGTCTTGTGTTATTTTTTCCTTCCAGATAGTCTACCTGTTGCACAGAACCCAAACGAAATTTTAAAGGGATTTTTGTTGCTTTTTCAAACTTTAATTCCTGTCTGCAAAAAAAAGCGAGATTGCAGCTGTAAAATGTGGGAGAAACTAGCATCGATGGCGATACGTAATTATTTTTCTTGACTGTAGAATCTGATACTCTTTTAATTAGAATATTTTTTTTAAACAAGGAAGACGTTGCCTGGCTAAATGCAGTGTCACACGCAATTACTACGCAAAATAATAATGTTATAAATTTGATTTTCATTTATAATGCTTAATGATTGTAAATTTACGAACTTAACAACTGTTTCGTTTTAACCGGTAAGTAACGGATTTAAGTTAAACAATATTTATTTAGATATTTTCTCATGGGTTTACATCAGAGTTTACAACAAAAGTTATTACAAAAACTTTCGCCACAACAAATACAGTTAATGAAACTTTTGCAGGTGCCTACTGCAATTTTAGATGAACGTATAAAAGAAGAAATAGAAGAAAACCCGGCACTTGAACAGGCTGATGAAGATAGCCACGATGATGAATTTGAAAAAGATGAGTTTACTGAGCCCGGAGAAGAAGAGTATAAAACAGAAGGTACCGAAGATGAATATGAAAACATTGATATAAGTGACTACGTACATGAAGGAGATGATGATGTAGGGGATTATAAAATGAGGGATGAAAATTATCCTGAAAAAGATGATAACAGGGTAATACCACACAAAGTGGAAACGAGTTTTATGGAGATCATGCTTCAACAACTTGGGTTATTAAAGTTGAGCGAAAAGCAAATGAAAATTGCGGAGCAACTTGTGGGTAGTTTAGATGATGATGGTTACTTGAGAAGAGAAACAAGTGCAATAATAGATGATCTAGCGTTTAGGCAAAACGTTGATACGGATGAAGTTGAAATTGAGCAACTGTTGTTGCAGATTCAGCAATTTGATCCACCAGGTGTTGCTGCAAGAAACTTACAGGAGTGTTTGTTATTACAGCTTCAAAGAAAAACTGACCAGGGAAAAATAATTGAAATATCAATAAAGGTTTTAGAAAAGTATTTTGATGAGTTTACTAAAAAGCATTACGAAAAAATACAGCGTGCGCTCACACTCACTGATGAGCAGTTAAGAGAAATTATTAGCCAGATTGTAAAGCTAAACCCAAAACCGGGCGGCACTGCAGGCGATACAGGGAAGAATACGAACTACGTAATTCCTGACTTTTTTATTGCAAATAACGTCGGCAAATTAGAGCTTAGTCTTAACAGTAAGAATGCACCGGATCTTCGCATTAGTGAAGGTTACAGAGATATGCTGAAGGACTATGATAAAGGCACAAAAAAGGACAAGAGACAAAAAGAAGCTGTGCTTTTTATTAAACAAAAAATAGATAGTGCAAAATGGTTTATAGATGCTATCAAACAAAGGCAAAATACTTTGTTGAATACCATGGAAGCCATTATGAACTATCAGCATGAATTCTTTTTAACAGGGGATGAAACAGAACTTCGTCCGATGATATTGAAAGATATTGCAGAACGCACGAACCTTGATATTTCTACCGTGAGCCGTGTGGCAAACAGCAAATTTGTACAGACAGAGTTTGGAACATACAGGTTGAAATTCTTCTTTAGTGAAAGTTTACAAACAGATAGTGGCGAGGAAGTAAGTACAAGAGAGGTGAAAAAAATATTGACAGATCTTATTGAAGAGGAAAGTAAAAAACATCCCTACAGCGATGAGAAGCTAACCGACATGCTACAGGAAAAAGGTTATAATATTGCTCGCAGAACTGTTGCAAAATATAGGGAGCAATTAAATATTCCTGTTGCAAGATTGAGAAAAATATTATAAGATGGAGGCCATTTTACCTAAAGAAATTCTACCTGAAAAAAAATTTGTTCCTACTTATTTGAAATGGTCGGCTAATTTCTTTTCCTATATTTTTCATCCCATTTTTGTGCCGTTGTATGCCATTGCTTTTATTGTATACATACACCCATCTTATTTTTCCGGATTTTCTGCAAAGGCAAAATTGTATACCGTTTTAATCAGTGCTTACAATTTAATATTTTATCCTTTACTCAGTATTGTCTTACTAAGGGCGGTAGGGTTTATAGATTCTGTTTTTCTTCGTACAAAGAGAGATCGCATCATTCCGTACATGGCATGTGGTATTTTTTTCTTTTGGGCATATACCGTTTTTAAAAAGCAGGAAGTATATCCTGCTATAATACCCTCTTTTATTTTGGGTGTCTTCCTTGCTGCATCTGCGGGATTGATTGCTAATATTTATTACAAAGTAAGTATGCATGCTATTGCGATGGGCGGTTGGCTTGGTTTATTTTTGGTAATTGCAAAAGGTAATTCTATGCTAATGACGTGGCCTATCGCTTTTGTACTTTTATGCACGGGAATTGTTTGTACTTCCCGTTTGCTGGTGTCTGATCATACTGAGAAAGATATTTACTCAGGCTTGTTTATAGGATTAATTGCACAATTTATTGCTGCCGCTGTTTAATACCTTCAGATCTTCTTTACTATCGGTCAAATTTTAACTGGCAACAAACTTGCTAGTTACTTAGAAACAAAATGCTTTTTATGAAATTATTATTTACACTTCTAATCGCATCCATAACATTTGGCTCTTGCGAAACACTTCAACAAGTAGCCACAGCAGCAGGCGCAGGTACTCTTCCTGGGGGCGCTATATCAAACACAGAAGCTGCGGCAGGTATTAAGGAAGCTTTGGCGCAGGGAATTACAAAATCAGTATTGCAATTAAATACAACGGATGGTTTTTTTAGAAATGAATTATATAAAGTTTTGTTACCGCCTGAAGCAAGAAAAATCGAAAACACTTTGCGTGACCTTGGATTTAGTAGGTTGGTAGATAAAGCAATTTTGCAAATAAACAGAGGCGCCGAAGACGCAGCAGGTTATGCAAAACCAATTTTTGTAGACGCAATAAAAAGTATGACTTTGAGCGATGCTATAGGTTTAATAAGAAATGGCGATACTAGCGCAACTCATTTTTTTAGAGAAAAGACAACTGCTAAATTACTTGCTGCATTTAGACCTGTGATTGAATCTTCTTTAGGCAAAGTAGATGCAACAAAATATTACGGCGATATGATCACGAAGTATAATACTTTTCCAACCACATTTAAAAAATTGAATCCTGATCTATCCAGTTATGTTACACAAAGAGCAACAGATGCCTTGTTTAATTTAATAGCCAAAGAAGAAATTAATATACGAACAAACTATGCAGCTAGAACTACAGATATTTTGAGAAGAGTTTTTGGCGGGGCCTATAGATAAGGATTAATGTTTTAATTTGTATCTTTTTTATCTGCAAAGTGCAGGATTTTTTCCTTGTTTTTAAAAAAATCTGTAGCAGCGGTCACACCGTTTTCGTACAACATTTTTTTATCTTTCATACTCATCTTTCTTATCCGTGGGTTAATGTTTCCATAACTCACATAAATTGTTCTGCCTTTTTCATTTTCTAAATCAGGATATTTTCTCGCAATGGTTTCCATCATTAAGTTACCAAAAGCATGCATGTAGTCTCCCATGTTTTTGGGGTAATAAGGTGGTATGTCTATTGAATTTTTATTGATAGAATCTATCTGCGCCTGTCGCTCCAGTTTTATCCCCAAAGTTTGTTTGTTAAAAATAAGCTCGTTACATACTAGTGGCGACCCGCCTGTTTTACAGCTATCAAACATACATATTGGATAATTGCATAGCATACCCCCATCTGCATAATAATTTATGAAAGACACTGTATCTCCTTTACGTATTTTTTTCAAAGAATTGTCTAAAGCTATTGGTGTAAAATAAAATGGAATACTTCCGCTTATACGAACCGCAGTTGCAATAGAAAAATTTGGTGTTTCCTCATAAGAAAAAATCTCCAGTCTTTGCTTGCTGATATTTGTTCCCGTACAAAAAAGATCTCTGTAAATATGATTTTGCATTTTTAAATTGTGTAAATCACTAAATGTAAGGTCTGCATTGCCCGTTTTTGCCTGAAGCATTTCCTTTAGCCATTTCTCATATTTATCTCCTTTATACAATCCAAATTTTCTTCTAACCCTTTTATATTTTCCCAATAGACCGCCTTTACCGTCATTGAATTTTTGAAATGGTAACGACATTAATATGCTATCCATTTCATCTGCGTTATAACCTATGCTTAACATTAAACCGGCAATTGCCCCGGCAGAAGAACCTGCTACATTTTCTATTTGTTTTAAAATACCTCTTTCTTCTAGCACTTTAAATGCGCCCGCATATGCAACGCCTCTTACGCCACCACCTTTTAATGCCAGATTTTTATAAGAAGGTTGTGTTTGTCCTGTTGAAAAAAAAGGAAGTAATAAAAGGAATAATATTTTCATGCAATAAAAATATAAATGTAATGCTTGGCTTATGTAATGCAAAAGTTAAATAATATCATTGGCCAACAAAACCTGCCATGCTGAAGTAGTATCACCTTCATTTAAAAGTGATGCAGCAAGCTTATGAGTTTCAGATTCCATTTCCTGTAGATCAAGATTAAAATATTGTACAATTTGTTTCAACATCTCATTTTCAAAAGCAGGATCTATTACAGGTAATTCAGTCACATTTGCCAACTGCGCTAAATGATTTCCCGTTAGTGTTTTGCTGTTGCGGATTGCATGCGGCAACGAATCTATCCCAATACCTATTTGAGCATTGGGCTTTGCAACTTTAAATAAATTTTCATTAGCAATTTTGCAATACCAGTCACCACCCAATCGTGCAACCAAATTGTATTTTGTCTGATCAATTTTATTATCGTTATCAAGTATGCTTTCATCAATGTGCATTGCAAGCACTTCACAAATCACCAGATTTCCTGCACCACCTTCTGTGCCAAGTGGTTTTATCTCCATCACTTTACATTCAAATTTTACTTTGCTTTCTTTTACCATTGGCGGTTTTATAAGCGTTGCAGGTTCTTCGGTAAATCCTGCTTTTATAAATTCATTTTCAGATTTTGCAAAGTCGCAACTAGCTAGTGACATCTGCTGCACCATATCATAGTCCACCATATTAATTACCACCTCCGGCACGTCCATGACGTTTTGCAAAGTATGCTTTGTGCTGTTATCTCTTACCCGACTGGCAGGCGAAAAAATTACTATTGGCGGGTTAGAAGAAAACAAATTGAAAAAACTGAATGGTGATAGGTTTACATTCCCTTCTTTGTCTATTGTAGATGCAAAACAAATAGGCCTCGGCGCAATTGCATGTTGAAGATGGCTTTGTACATCAGCGGAGGAGACATTATGTAAGTCTATTGATAGCATATTATTATTTTATTTACTTCACCGCAGAGTGTGAGAGTTAAAAGATTTTTCGCAGCGTTATTAGAAATTGCTTAAGACTCTTTTAAATCCCTCTTTGAGCAGCGGAACATCAAAGTTTATCAGGTACCCTAAATTTTAGATTTATAATCTATTATAAATTCACACTCTACAGGTAAATTTATCTCGTAAGTTTTGCCCAAAGAATCTTGTAATCCATGTTGTATAATAAATTAAAATCTCAGCGTATCCTCATGTAACTCTTATTCTCCGAGGTGAATCATTTCTTCAACTCGAATATCGAAAAATCACTCTCATCTGCTACAATAGTATTTTTCAACAATCCTAATCCATCAATTTCCATTTCAACTACATCCCCATGTTGCAGCCATTGCTCTGCATAATTTGGATCGTTTAATTTGCCTGTTCCATTTAATTCTAAAAAACAACCTGTGCCTACCGTTCCGCTGCCAATTACATCACCTGCATAAAGATTTACGCCGTAAGCGCATCGTTCTAAAATTTCTGCGAAGGTCCAATCCATATCTGCCAGGTTGCCTTGGCTCACTTGAATACCATTTACTTTACAAGTCATTTTTAAATTCCAGCTTTTACCCGTGTGTCCCTCTTTGCACGGTACTTCGTAAGGTTCCAATTCATCAAGCGTTACGAGAATTGGTCCAATTGCCGTTGAAAAATCTTTTCCTTTTGCAGGGCCAAGGTTCAAAATCATTTCTTCCATTTGCAAACGTCTTGCACTCATATCGTTCATGATCATCAGTCCTGCAATGTATTCATCCGCTTCTGAAGCTTTAATATTTTTTGCATACTTACTCACCACAATAGCAGCTTCCAATTCAAAATCAAGTTTTTCAAAATGATCAGGCATACAAATGATATTGCCGGGACCTTGTATGCTGTTGTGGTTGGTAAAATAAAATATTGGATACTGATCAAACTCGGGAATCATATCTACTTTTCTATTTCGTCTTGCAGCTGCAACATGTTGCCGAAAAGCATAACCATCCCTACAGCTTGTAGGGTTAGGAACCGGAGCAATTATTTCTGCATTCGCATAATTTCCGTAGGATTTATTCTCATAGCCACCATCTTTAACCTTTCTCTCAGCAGCTTGTGCAATAGGAAGAACATCTTCCCAATAATTTAAAAACATCGACATGCTTATGGGCAAATCAGGATGCAGTTTATCCGTATCATAAATTTTTTCGTTTATTACAAGCGCTAGTTGCTCGTGGTCGTCTTTTAAATATGTAATCAGCTTCATGGAATTTATTATTGAAGAGAACGAAATTTGAAGAAAGTTGCTATAATGTTAAGAATGACAAATTTAGCCTTCCAATTTCTTTAAAAAAAAGGATTTTGTATATTTGTAATTATTAACGCATTACATGGAATTTCAAAAAATACATAATAAGGGTCAGGCACAAATTTTTAGGAATAATTATTTAGAATACCTCACAAAAACGCATCCCCTGGTTATTTGGGGAATGTACTTACCCATTCTAATATTTTTGCCATACTACTCCTTGCAATCACTTGAATATTCCGGGCTGAATGTTTTATTCATCTTTATCAGCGGAGTTTTGGTTTGGACATTAACTGAATATATTTTACATCGTTTTGCCTTTCATTATCACCCCGAAACCGATAAAGGAAAGAGAATCAATTATGTATTACATGGCAATCACCATGAATATCCCAGAGATAAAGAAAGACTGTTTATGCCGGCGGCACCAAGTTTAATTATCGCATCAATGTTTTTCTTTTTTTTCTACCTGATAATGGGTAAAAACGTGTTTGCATTTTTTCCGGGGTTTATGCTTGGCTATTTAATTTATGGAACGATGCATTTTGCCATTCATGCATGGAACCCGCCTTTTAAGTGGATGAAAGGATTGTGGAGAAATCATCATCTTCATCATTACAAGCATTCAGATATGGGCTTTGGAGTGAGCAGTACTTTTTGGGATCATGTTTTTGGAACCATGTTCGATCTTAAAAAAGAAAAAGAAGATAAGGAGAAAGTAAAAGAATTGATGTTTACCAAAAAGTCTGTATAAACCTTACCAACGTTCCTCGTCCGAATCGTCAATACTGGTTTTATTTTCTTTCCTTGATTTTATTTTTTCCAAATGGCGCTGTATAAATAATGCGGCTATTATTTTACCCGCATCTTCTTTCTTATTTTCTGCAAGTAATTTGTTTAATTTTTGTTCGTTGATGTCTGCCCGGTAAAGAATGTAAATGAGTTTATTGAAATCATTTATTATCAAGAAATTTATCTTTTCTGTAAGAAACTCTACAAAATTTGTCTCGTTTGATTGTAGACTGAATGAGTCATTTACAATATGAACGATTTCATTTTCCATAGTTAGAATTTTTCTAAAACACCTAAAGCAAAAAGTGCAAAATCATATTTTGCAGGATCGTTTTTATCCAATGTTTTCATGGCTTCCGTGAGTTCTACAGCGGCAAGCCAATCAGTAGGTTTTCTTTGTAAAAGCCCGAAATGTCTTGCTACTCTTGCCACATGCAAATCTAAAGGGATTACTAGTTGTGCGGGAGATATAATTTTCCATATTCCAAAGTCTACGCCATTATTATCATTCCTTACCATCCAGCGCAAATACATATTCAAACGTTTGCAACTTGAATTTTTCGCAGGAGATGCTATGTGTTTTAGTGTGCGTTTAGGTACGTTTTCCAAAGAGAAAAAATAATCGTAAAAGCCATCTAAAGCATTTTCAATAGTAGTATCATTTTTATTCATTGAGTTTGTAAAGGCAGTTTCCAGCGAATCATATTTGCTGTAGTGGTGCTGAAAAAAATCTATAAAATATAAAAGATCGGTAGGATTAAAAGTGCGGTGTTTAAAATGCAATAATTTTTTTAGTTCGCCTTCACTGTGGTGCAAACAAAACTCATGAGGTGCATTGTCCATCAATAGCATCAATTCTTTGCTTTTATTGATGATAGTTGTTCTGTTGCCCCAGGCAAAAATAGCTGCAAAAAAACCTGCAATTTCAATGTCCTGTTTTTTGGTAAAAAAATGAGGTATGCAAATTGGATCTGGTCCAATAAAAAAAGGTTGATTATATTCATCAACCTTTTTGTTTAAAAAATCTTTAAGTTTTTTATTAATCATTTTTATTAAAACAAAAACTTTAAATTATTAGGATTCAAAAGTCCTCCTGTGGAGGATTTAGGAAGCCTCAATTGCAATTTTCAAATCCTCTACCAAGTCCTCTGCATCTTCAATACCCACGCTTAATCTAATCAAACCATCAGCAAGTCCATTTTTAATTCTTTCTTCCCGTGGTATACTTGCATGCGTCATACTTGCCGGGTGGTTTATTAGTGATTCTACACCCCCTAAACTTTCTGCCAAGGCAAATAATTTTGTTGATGTAAGAACCTTATTGGCCGCATCCATGCTATTATCTTTCAAAACAAAACTCATCATACCACCAAAACCCCGCATTTGTTCTTTTGCAATATTATAATTATGATGGTCTTCAAAGCCACACCAGTAAACCCTTTCAACTTTTGGATGGTTCCGTAAAAAATTTGCAACTACAATACCATTTTCACAATGCTGTTTCATGCGAACATGCAACGTTTTAATTCCTCTTAAAACAAGGAAACAATCCATTGGTCCCGGTACAGCACCACAGCTTTTTTGGATAAAATATAATTGGTCTCTTAATGCATCGTCGTTTAATATTAATGCACCTTGTATTACATCACTATGGCCACCAAGGTATTTTGTGGCAGAATGCATTACGATATCTGCACCAAGATCTAAAGGGTTTTGTAAATAAGGAGAAGCAAAAGTATTGTCTACACAAAGCCATGCACCAGCTTCTTTAGAAATTTGTGCAGCAGCTTTTATATCTGTAATGTTCATTAAAGGATTCGTCGGCGTTTCTATCCAGATTAATTTTGTTTTTGTTGTTACAGCCTTCCTAATATTTTCAACGTCTGTAGTATCTACATAAATAAATTTGATACCATACTTTTCAAAAATCTTGGTAAAAAGTCTATAAGTACCGCCGTACATATCGTTGGCTGCAATTACCTCATCGCCTGGGTTTAATAATTTAATTACTGCATCCGTTGCCGCAACACCACTCCCAAATGCAAGTCCGTGTTTGCCATTTTCTATAACAGCCAATGCATCCTCTAAAGCCTTTCTTGTTGGATTTTGGCTACGAGCATATTCATAACCCTGGTTTACACCCGGCGCTTGTTGCACATAAGTACTCGTTTGGTAAATAGGCGTCATAATAGCGCCGGTACTTGGGTCTGGTACTGTGCCTGCGTGTATAAATTTAGTTCCTAATTTATGATGGTTGTTACTCATATTTCAAAATATTTATGTTCTGCAAAATTAACTGTATGGTTCCTATAAACACGATCCTCTTTCCTTAAAAACTATAAAATTTTGGCAAGATTTAAGAATCGCCAATCTATATTTTCAGCTTCGTGTGGGTGTTTTGGTACAATACTGTTTTTAAGTACTGCAGCATTTAAAATGTTTTCTTTCACCAGTTTTTCTTTGCAGGAGAAAATCATTTCCTGCAATTGCTTGTTTTTCATCCAGCTTTTTTGTGGTGTTTCAAAACCTATCTTATTTGTATTCCAAAGAATTTTATCAGGTATTTTTCCTGCCATCGTTTTTCTTAAAATATATTTTGTAAAGCCATCTTTTATTTTATAAGACGATGGTAGAGAAAAAATAAAATTAACCAGTTCAAAATTTAAAAACGGCAGCCGTACTTCTGTACCGTGCGCCATGCTATTCCTATCAGCGAAGCGCAACAATTCTTCCAACCCATGTTGCATGGTATTGCTATAAAGAATGTCATTCAACTTGGTAACTACCGGTTTATAAATTCCCTGCCATTCCCTCCCTTTTATTTTCTGTAAAAGTTCGCTGTGAATAAACTGACTCTTTATGATTTTATTGTATTCCCTTTTTTCTAAAGCAAGTGCAGTATGAGCGGGCAAATAACCTGCAAGAACATTTTTATAATTCCATACTAAAGGAATTCCTGCTTTCCGAAGAAACTTCTTTTGCTTATGAAGCTGAAAATATTTCCCCTTTGAACTCAACTCCTGCAAATACCAATGTAAATATTTTGAATAGCCGCTCAGTATTTCATCTGCACCCTGGCCATCTAACAATACTTTGATATTATTAACCGCTGCCAATTCGTATACTTTGTATTGCGCATAAATGCTTGATGATGGAAACGGTTCTTCCTGATGGTAGCAAAGTTTTTCAAAATCTTTTAGCAGACCTTCGCTTGTGGGCGTAACAGTAAAATTATTAAGAGAAAAGCTGTTACAGATTTCGTTAATAAAACTGCTCTCATCTTTATTGAAGCCCGGAAATACTGCAGAAAAAGTTTTAAAGTTCCGTTTTTTATCTTCAGCACTTTTTTTAATAAAGTATGCAATTGTTGAACTGTCGATACCTCCACTCAAACTTGTTCCAATAGCCACATCACTTCTCAGCCGTAGTTTTATAGAATTTTCTAACAGAAATGCCATCTTTTGAATGGTCTCTTTTTCAGAAATTTCTATGCTGTTTTGTTTATTAATATCTCTGTATCTCCTTAGTGTAAAATCCATGTTGCTTAAAGAAAGCGTGCCGGTATATGCAGGCGGCAATGAAAAAATATATTTATAAAATGTTTGAGATTTTTTTGCAGCGTTTTGTACCTGCCCGAGTGCAAGGTAATTTACCATCATTTTTTCATCTGCACTTTTTGTAACACCTGCCGCCCATAATGCTTTCATTTCGCTACCAAAGGCAAATACGCCGTTATCTAAAAAGTAGTAGAAGGGTTTCTCTCCAAAAATATCTCTTGCACAAAAAAGTTCTTTTGATACATCATCCCAAATGCCAAACGCAAACATGCCATCAAAATATCTAACACAATCATCTTTATAAAAATCATAT
>JANXTN010000042.1 GCA_025352435.1 Ferruginibacter sp.
GTTGTTTTCTTTACAGATTCAGGGAAGAACGTAAACCTTGATGCCGAAAAAATACCTAACAATTCTATCTGAAGTTTTGGTGAAATTGTATAACTCAAAAATCCCTGTGCATCAGAGGCAGACGGAATATAAGCGCCGGCTGTAGTTTGGTTACTCAATAGATTTCTGTTGCTTTTATTTCTTACGCCTGTTAGGTAAGATAATTTTCCGTTTCTAGAAGCCCCTTCTAATTGCAAGCCTTGCTCCAATAAACTTACATAGCCACTGCCGCCGAAACTTACAGGTTTTTTGTATTGTATATCCAACACGCTACTCATTTTGTCACCGTACTTACTTTGAAAACCGCCGGTGTAAAAGTTTATATTCTTCGTCATGTCAGGGTTTATAAGGCTTAAGCCTTCCTGCTGACCGCTACTAACTAAGTATGGCCTGTAAATTTCAAAATCATTTATGTAAATAAGATTTTCATCGTAATTGCCACCACGCACATTGTATTGCGAGGTTAATTCATTGTTACTACCAACAAGCGTTTTTATCAATCCTTCAACACCACCAACTGTGCTTGGGTTTATAACTGCATTTCGTGGATTAATTTTTATAAGCCCCGCTTCCTTTCTTTCTTTTTCATTGCCAACAGTAACGGCATCAAGGGTTTTACCGTTCTGTTTTAGTTGTATTAAAATGTTTTCGCTTTCATCGTTGCTCAAAAAGAAATTCTTTTGCTGCTCTGCAAAACCTGTATAGCTAAATATTAATGCCAATGATTTTTGCGCCGGAACTTTTAATGAGAAAGTTCCATTCTCTGCTGTAATTATGCCTGAGTTTTTGCCAAGAATAATAACAGAAACATTTTTTAACGGTGAATCATTTTCATCAACTACAGTCCCAGTTATGGTTGCCGATTTGGTTTGTGCAGTTGCAGAAATGGCGAGGATGGTTAGTACCAATCCAACAATAAATCTCATAAAATGAAGATAGAAAAAATTTAAACACTCAACGATGCTTCAATAACTAAAAGCAAAATAATGTGCGTTTTCTCTATATATTTGATATCATACCAGGCTTCCATACCAAAACGATTTTTACGAACATAACACATCATCTTATATGAAACTTCATTTATTGCTTTTTCTATTTTTGCCTATAGCCGCTTCTGCACAAAAACTTACTTCCTCAGAAATAAATCGTTGCAAAAAGCAGGCTGCCAGCGTTACTATTTACAGAGACAATTATGGTGTGCCGCATATTTATGGAAAGTCAGATGCAGATGCAGTGTTTGGTTTATTATACGCACAATGCGAAGATGATTTTAAAAGAGTAGAACAAAACTACATCGAAAAACTAGGAAGACTCGCAGAAGTAAATGGTGAAACTTCTCTGTACAGCGATTTATACATTCGCTTGCTTATAGACAGCAGCGATGCTATTGCAGATTACAAAAAGGCTCCTTTGTGGTTGAAAAAATTATTGGTTGCTTATGCAGATGGAATTAATTATTACCTATATAAAAACCCTAACACGAAACCTGCATTGCTCACTCACTTTGAACCTTGGTTTCCGCTGCTGTGGACAGACGGAAGCATTGGCGCCATCAGCACTGGCGGTGTTACAGAAGAGGAAGTAAAAAATTTATATACCGGCCATAGAACATCATCTACTTATGATCCAAAAAAGTTTGAAGAGATAAGCACAGGCTCCAACGGATTTGCCATTGCGCCAAAGAAATCAGCATCTGGCAATGCACTGCTTTATATAAACCCGCATGTTACTTTTTATTTTAGGCCCGAAGTGCATATGGTAAGCGAAGAAGGTTTGAATGTGTACGGCGCAGTTACTTGGGGGCAGTTCTTCATTTACCAGGGCTTTAATGAATACTGCGGTTGGATGCACACGAGTAACAATGTAGATGTCGCTGATATGTATGCAGAAAATGTTTCAGGAGAAAGAAACAGCTTGGAATATTTGTATGACAATCAGAAAAGAAAAGTTCAACAGAAGAACATTGCCATCAATTTTAAGAAAGGAGATGCACTACAAACAAAAAATATAACTGCTCTGTATACACAGCACGGCCCTGTAATGGCTTACAGAGACAACCATTACATAAGTGTGAAAAGTAGCAATAGAATGATGAACGGATTAATACAAAGCTGGCAGCGCACAAAGGCAAAAGGACTTGCAGATTATACCCGTACAATGGAGCTGAAAGGTAATACGAGCAACAGTACCGTGTTTGCAGATAATAAAGGAAACATTGCTTACTGGCATGGCAATTACATTCCGGTACGCAACACAAAATACAACTGGAGCAAACCGGTAGATGGCAGCATTGCCGCAACAGATTGGAAAGGTACCCATGCACTAAAAGATATTGTGCAAAGCATTAACCCGGCAACCGGATTTATACAAAACTGTAACTCCACACCTTATTCAGTAAGCGGTACAAGCAGTCCTGTAAAAAGCAATTACCCAAAATACATGGCGCCCGATGGTGAAAACTTTAGAGGGATAAATGCGGTGAAAGTGTTGCAGAATCAAAGTGCTTTTACCATAGATAAACTCATCACTGCCGGGTACGATAAAAACCTTGCGGCATTTGAAGTTTTGATGCCAGCACTCATAAATGCTTATGACAAAACAGCAGCTTCAGATAGTTTGTATACTTTGCTCAAAGAACCCATTTCATTATTAAGAAAATGGGATTATCACGTAGCTGAAAACTCAGTAGCCACAACACTTGCAGTAGAATGGGCACAGCGATTAACATCCGCTCTAAGAAAAGTATATGTAGATGAAGATGAAGCGGATCAGGTAGCAACTACTAAACAGTTTGCAGCCACCGCAAGTACAACTGAGTTGTTAGTTCCTTTAGCCAAAACCATCAATGATCTTACACAACGCTATGGTAATTGGATGGTGGAGTGGGGGAGCATCAATCGTTTCCAGCGTATAAGCAACGAGGTGAACCAGGTATACAACGATGAAGGTGTAAGTTATCCAGTACAGTTTGCATCAGCATTGTGGGGCATGTTGCCATCTTACAACAGTCGCTATTTTGAAGGCACGAACAAACGATATGGCGTAAGCGGAAACAGTTTTATTTGTGCAGTGGAGTTTGGCAAAAAAGTAAAAGCAAAATCTTTGCTAGCCGGCGGTAACAGCGGCAATCCTAACTCGCCCCACTTTACAGACCAACTGCTCATGTACACACAAGGCAAGTTTAAAGATGTTTTGTTTTACAAGGAAGATGTATTGAAACATGTGGAAAGGCAGTATATTCCCGGAGAATAAAATTCTTAATGTACCGTTCTTTTGAGATACTTAATGCAATGAAGTATTAAAGATTCGCTTCTTGCTTAAGAAACTGAAATTTCCAGACATCAGTGCAAGCAACGATTTACTTCATGATCGTTTGGGATGCGAAATGCGACTTCATTGGTGTAAGGTTATTGTCCACTCGCAGGCGGAGTGAATGCTTATAAAAAAAGAAAATAATCTTAAGCGACGTGCAACATTTTATGCTGGTACTTAATCGTTAATAAAATATTCTAGTTTGATGTAAATGACTCACACAAGCTAAATGGTTTTGTAATTGCATAGCTAAATCATCAATGTATTGCTACGAATAACTTACAGAGAAAACCGAGTTATTTATTACTCAAACATCCTAAAACAAGAATGGTAGCAAAATTTTTATCTTAATAATAATAATAATGTGATCTCCTCGTTAGTTATCTGTGCATGCCAGGCATTCCAATATCTCTACGGACTTAATATGGAATGTAAAATGCATTAATAAACAAGCTCATGAAATCACATCAATTTTATAGTTTAATTTTCTTTCGCATACAACTTGCTGGCTGTTTTTTACTAATCAGTTTTACATCATTTTCCCAGCAAACATTGCGTACCAATTTATATGTTGTGGGTTCGAATGGCATTAAAACTTTGATGGATGGGAACATGACCATCTATGACGATATCTATTGTAACTGTGTAAATTGGGAAGATGCATTGAAGATGCCAAACCCCGGCGAGAATTGGGGGCTTATTCGTAGCGGTACAACATTGGCCGTAGAGCGTAGAAAAATTATTTTGGAAACAGATACGAGCTATATACGCATGTGGAACCTGCAGGAGTATAATTTTGTAATTGAAGTTATTGGGCGCAACCTTGCAAAAACTGATCGAATCGGGTACTTAAGGGATAATTACAACAATGTAAATACTTCAATAAATTTAACCGATACTACTTACGTAAACTTTTCGGTAAACAGTGACAGAAGAACTTCCGCTCAAAACCGCTTCTCAATTTTATTTGAGAAAATGGTGCAGGTTCCCCTTTCTGTAACCTTTAAAAGTATAAGATTGTTGCGAAAAGACGCTCTCTTAAATGTGGAATTTGCTGTAGAGAATGAAATGCTGGTGGGCAGTTATATGATGCAGCATGCAACAGATACACTCAATTTTAAAGATGTGAAATTGGTAGCCCCAAGAAACGGGCACGGCAGCGAATTTTATAATGAAGTGGTTGGTGAATGCAGTGAAGGTGATAATTTTTACAGGATAAAAGCTATTGATGCCGGTGGAAAATTATCTTATAGCAGTATTGCTAAATTGTCAATGCCGCGAGCAATGGAGGGTATGAATATTTACCCTAATCCGTCTGCTTCAAGGCAATTGCAATTACAAGCAGCCGCAGCAACACGAGGTAAATACTTGGTTAGGGCTATCGGCATAAACGGTACCGTATATTCGCTTGGAACCATGCATGTCACAGGTACACAAAGTTTGCAGCCTCTTACACTGCCTGCAAGCATGAAACCCGGTTTGTACAGCATACAATTAATTGGACCTAACAATATCATAATTACTAAGTCTATTACTCTTTTATAACTAACCTAATTTGAAGAATAGAAAAACATCCAAAGTGGGGTTTTTATTTACAGGTATTCCCACCAAACTAGATGTTATCTGCAAGACGTATAGAACCATCTAAATAAAATAAGAATATTTTAGGGAATTTAAGAAAAGCTTTTTCATAAAGCAATTAACAATCAAACTAGGTTAATCCTTATTGATGCTGTGACTGTTTAAAAATTATTAAATAAAATTACTATATCTTTTGGGTATTATAAATAAAACTATATATTTGTACTACGTGTGATATAAGTCCTTAGAGATATATTAAAGTACGAGATAAAAATCCTCAGAAAAATTACCATTACAATCCATTCTCCGATTGATTAACTCCTGTTTAACAAAGTAATTACAGCGTTTAAAAAAGTAAGCTATCCCAAGTTTTCTTAGCAATAAAGAACGATACAATACATTGTAAACAGCCTCCAAAACTCCGTGAGAAATTACCTTACTGTTATCACAAATTATTGACCTTAAAAGTCATGTAATAAATCATTGGGTATGAAAAAATGTTTACAATCGTTTTTAGATTCTGAAAGTCTCTCAACAAAGGTGTCTTGCAGAATTCACTTAATCTTATTGCTAACCATATCCTTATTTGGAACGCTCGAGCTAACTGGGCAAACTATTACTAATGTAACGGTTACTGGTACGCCTGTTTGCGCTGGTTCAACTGTTACTGTAAAATTTGATGTAACGAATGGAGCTACAAGCTTTTATAGTATATCCACAAATTATACTGCGTACATTAGTAATCCTGGTGGAACATTTCCTGTAACGCCTATTCCCCTAGGTACAGTTAGTAACATAAGCGGGGCATACAATGCAACTCCAAATGCACCCATAACAGGCATTTCTGCGAGTTTCACTATTCCGGCAAATCTTGCTACAGGTAATTATTCTATCTCCGTTAGTTCTTCTCCCAATCCTCTTTTTGATGGAAGTACCGGAGTAAATGGTTCATTAGTTTTTGCAGTAAATGCCAACAATACGATTGCACTTACTTCGGCAGGTGGAACCACTTTACAAACTCCTTGTATCAACACAGCGATAACCAATATTGCTTATTCGACAACCGGTGCTACGGGAGCAACGATCAGCGGATTGCCAGCAGGCATAACAGGCAGTTGGTTAGGAAATGTTGTAACGATCAGCGGTACACCGACAGCATCGGGCAATAGCTCTTATACAGTAACCTTAACGGGAGGATGTACAGGCGGCACAAATACAGCA
>JANXTN010000051.1 GCA_025352435.1 Ferruginibacter sp.
ATTAATTTTACCTCATGGCAAATCCAACTTCAGCATTAATAGATGCTTTGCGTTTAACAGCTACAAATCTTCAAAATGGTGCTTATCATTCATGGGGGCATCATGGTGCATGCAACTGCGGCAATTTAGTACAGTCTGTGACTAAGTTTACGAAAGAAGAGATCCTTACCTATGCGCATACAAGTACCGGCGAGTGGACGGAACTGGCAGAAGAATTTTGCCCCATCACCAATGCACCATTAAAACTTATTTTTAATAAACTGGAGCAGATTGGCTTAACGCCAACAGATATTCATCACATAGAGTACTTAAGTGACAGAGAAGTTTTAAATAATTTACCCGGAGGGTTTAGATGGCTTAAAAGAAATAAAAAAGAAGATGCCATTGCTTATTTTGAAACATTTGCCGGTTTGTTGGAAGATAAATTACTTGCAGGAATTACGATCGATTTATCCCAGTTGCAAAGAATGAATTTTAAGTCTGAAAGAAAGAAGGTTCCTTCATTGGTTTAATCAAGTTAATTTATTTGCTCGGGTAAATAAATTTCAAAAGTGGTGCCTTTATCTATCGCACCCTTGGCCGTGATAAATCCTTGATGATTTTCTACTATCTTTTTTACAATGGCGAGCCCAATGCCGGTACCTCTGTATTCCTGCTTGCCATGCAGGCGTTGAAAAACTTCAAAAATTCGTTTACTGTATTGTGCTTCAAACCCAATACCGTTATCCTCAAAAGAGATATGCCAGTATTTTTCATTTGCTGCTAGCTGCCCATTATCTAAATTACTTCCTGTTTCTTTTTTGCAATTAATGGTTATATGCGGAACCTTGTGTGGCTGTATAAACTTTAAGGAATTGCTTATTAAATTATACAGAAGTTGCCTGAATTGAAAAGGGATAACTGTTAACTCACATTCGCCACTTACTTCTATTCTAGCTTTTTTCTGAGCAATCTCTTCTTGCATTTCTTCTTTTACATCTTCAACTATTTTGGAAAGTTTAAACCTTTCAAAACTTTTTTCTGCTGTACCTGTACGGGAATAAGTGAGGAGGTCATCTATTAGTATTTGCATTCTGTTGGCAGAATTCTGCATCCGGATAAATTTATCTTTCCCACTCTCTGATAAATTGTGTGATTCGCCTTCCAGTATCTGCGAAGCAAATATCTGAATTTTTCTTAGCGGCTCCTGCAAATCGTGGCTGGAGATATAGGCAAAGGATTGCAGTTCTTTGTTCATTTTTTCCAGCTCAATATTATTTTTTGCAATCTGTTGGGTACGTTCACTTACCTGCCTCTCAAGTTCTTTGGTAAAGTTTTTTTGATCCTGTATATCTGTACTTGTACCCACCCACATCTGAATATTTCCCTGCTCATCCAATTGCGGTATTGCCCTGCTTAGTTGCCATCTGTATTGGCCATCATACCTGCGAAAACGGTGCTCTATTAAGAAATTTTTGCCGGTAGCAATAGTTTCGGTCCATGCCTTAATGTTTTCTTCCCGCTCTTCGGGATGTACAATTTGTATCCATCCATTTTTTTGAATTTGTTCTAAACTTAAACCTGAGTAAGCATACACAGATTGGTTAAAATAATTTAAGTTCCCATCAATATCCGAAGTCCAGATGTGCTGTGGCATAGAATCTGCCAATAGCCTAAATTTTTCTTCGCTTTTCTCAATAGTTTGGCGGGCTTCTACATGTTCTGTTACATCTGTAATGGTGGTAATAATACACGAAACTGATCCATCCTCTTCCAACAATGGTGCATATTCAAAATCAAAATAACAGGTATTAAATCCTTCCGTTTCTTTAATAAATACTTCCGATTCGTATTCTCTAAAAGGCTTTCCGGTTGCATAAACTTCATCGAGCAAGGCATCGTGTTTTTCCTGACGCAATGCAGGAAAAATGTCTCCGAGTGTTTTATTGATAAAATCAATATTGTTATTGCCCCATCTTTTTTCTACTATCTCATTTGCAAATTCTATTTTATGTTCCGGGCCTTTTAAAATTACCATTGGTACAGGCGATTGTGCAATAAGATTTTTAAATTTTTGCTCGCTGCTCCTTAGTGCAAGTTGTGTTTTTTTAAGTTCTGTTATATCTACACAGGAACTGATGTAACCCGCAAAAGTGCCATCCGTATGGGTTCTTACAGTTCCCCTAACCATCACCCAGTGGTATTCATTATTTTTACTCAGTACTCGGGTTTCTTGTGCCCATGGCAGCCTTTTTTCAAACGCTGTGAGGTACATATTTAGAAATTGCTCTCGGTCCTCTTCGTGAAGCAGATCTGCCCAGCCAAATTTCAACAGGTCTTTCATTGGCCTGCCTGTAAAATTTACCCAGGCCTGATTAAAATAAATGGCATTGCTGGTTTCATCACCCACCGCAATAAAAATATCCGAATCCTCAGCCATATTTCTAAACCTTTCTTCACTCTCTTTTATAACAGCTTCTGTCTTTTGTTGTTCGCTTATATCTGTATTGGTCCCAAACCATTGATAGATTTTTCCTTCTTCATTCAACATGGGCAGCGCTTTTGTCAGAAAAGATTTGTAAGTGCCGTCTGCTGCTTTTAATGGGAAAATCATTTCAAAGGGCTTGCCTTTGGATATGGCATTTTTCCATTTTACCAATACACTTTCTAACTGAGTCGGTTCATGTACTTTTTGCCATCCCCAGCCTTCCATATCGGCTGCTGTGGTACCGGTATAATCATACCATCGTTTGTTGTACCAGTATATCCAGCCATCTGCTTTTGCCATCCACGCTAGGTTAGGAATATTATCTGCCAGTGTTCTAAATTTTACTTCACTTTCGGTAAGGGCATTTTCTGCATTTTTTTTATTGGTCGTTTCTATAACGGTAACCAGTATGCCACCTACCTGGCCGTTCTCCTGCCTGATGGGGCTGTAGGAGAAATCAAAAAAACATATTTCTTCAAATCCATGCCTGTTAAGTGGTAACATAAAATCCGGGAAACCTACAGATTCGCCTTCCAAAACCCCATTAAACATGGGCTCTATAATATGCCATATTTCTGCAAAAGTATCTCTGGCGCTGTTGCCCAATGCATGTGGATGTTTGGTAGAACCTAATATAGGTCTGTATGCATCGTTATAAAGCTGCGTAAACTTTTTGCCCCAGGCAATGTACATGGCAAAAGGGTTTTCCAGCATTACACTAACCATCGTGCGTAGGCTTTGCGGCCATGTTTCAGGATGACCAAGCGGCGTATCCTCCCAGTTTTTGCTGCGGGTAAGCTGCCCCATTTCACCCCCGTTTTCCAAAAAATAAAGTTGGTTAAAATGCACACTCATATGTCTAACAAAATTTTCTAGGTAATTATCCTGCAATATACAAAGTAGCAATTTTTCTTTAATCGTTCCCTCTACCGCCGTTGTTTTTTTGAAACAACTATGTTGTGGGTCTCAGGCATCGGTTTATTACTTGTATAATCCAGTTTGATCCCTTTTACAATATCAAAATTATGTGCTGCGAGTTTGCTTTTTAAATCTAAAAGGCGGTGGTAATAAAAATAAGTTCTGTCGCCTGTACTTCCCGCTTTAAAACCCGAAGCTGCATAATCACCCTCAACAAAACTGATGTACAAAATTCCCTCATTATTCAGTAATAAAGCGGCGTCTTCAATAAATTTTTCACATTCATCTGCGGACAAATACGGCAAACAAAAGCCGCTGATAATTCCGTCAAATTTTTGCTGAATCTTATTTATTTCCTTGCAGTCCATCACATCAAAAGTGGCGGAAGGATTATTTGCAGCTGCAAGCGCTATCATATTTGGTGAAAAATCAATGCCTGTAATTTTAAGATCAGGCCTTTTCCGCAGTAGGTATTTTGTTATGTTTCCCGGCCCGCAGCCTACTTCTAAAATGCTGGCATTTTGTTGTATAATTGCTGCGCAAAACAAATCGTAGCTGTCATTGTACAGATTTAGATCCATAAACTTTTCCTCATAAAGCTTTGCAACTTTATTCCATGTAGCAAATGTTTCTTCATTCTTATCCAAAAAAATTATTTTAATTGTTTATCCTCTAATATTTCATCTGTAAAATGGGCCGTGTGCTTTGGAGCAGCAAATTTTTCTGCATTGTATATTTCTGAATGGCCTTTTGGTATGGACAACGATTGCCATTTTTCATTGTTCAGCATTTTACCGATAAAAACAATTTGCCCGATGTGATATGGATAATGCGCAAGTTGCCTGTTAATGGCTTCCATTACAGTATGTCCCTGGTTACGTATAAATATTTCTTTTTGCAAATCGTCTTCAGTTAGTGAATGCAGAGCATGTAAAAGGCAACTCCATCCTTGGTTCCATAGGTTTATTAAAGCTTCTTTGGAGGTTATTTTGTTTTCAAATTCATCTTCTCTGTTGCGCCATTCTTTTTCTCCATCAGTAGTTAAAAAATCTGTCCAGCGGGAAAGCATATTACCCGCCAGGTGTTTAATGATGGTTGCAATGCTGTTACTTTCCTCATTGTATTGCCATGCAAAATCTTCGTGCTTTAGCTGAGCAAAGGTTTGCTCTCCAAGCAATTTATAATATTCAAACTGTTTGATGCTGCTCCGAATAAATATGTTTTCCATACACCTATTTTTTATCTCTCTGATGTCTCTACATTCTGAAAATGCCTTATGATTAAACCACTTATTTAAACCATTTAAAGATAAATAATTTATATGCTTTAATTACCTGAGTTTACAATTTTTCTGGAAAGCGCTTCTAAAAGTAAACTGGATATTTTCTTGTATGCTTTTCTCTTTTAAATATTCTTTCTGCCAAAATATTACCTAATTTGAAGAATCAAAATTGACCAATGAAAATATTTAAACCTGCATATTTATCCATAGCATTTGCATTTGCTTTTTTTATAAGCCATGCACAAACTTCGGATCAACCAGTAAAGACAATCGTACAACAGCAAAACAACAACTGGCAATTGGTAAGAAACGGTCGTCCATATTTTGTAAAGGGCGCAGGTGGTAGCGGTCATTTAAAACAACTGGTTGCCTGCGGCGGAAATTCCATTCGCACATGGGATAGCAAGGATGGAGGCAAGATCCTTGACTCCGCACAAAAATATGGCTTGACTGTTCTAATGGGCTTGCATGTAACCCCCGAAAGGCATGGCTTTAGCTATGATGATGCAACTGCAGTGAAGAAACAATTTGAGCAGATAAAAGGTGAAGTATTGCGCTTAAAAGATTACCCTGCATTGCTTGCATGGGGCATAGGCAATGAACTGAACCTCGATTATAAAAACCCAAAAGTGTGGAATGCAGTGAACGATATTGCAGTGATGATACATGAAGTAGACCCTAATCATCCTGCTACAACCGTACTCGCAGGCATCAATAAACGGGAGGTAGATTACATAAAAGCTGCAGGGAGGAACATTGATTTTCTATCTGTAAATACCTACGGCGGCCTGGCGACTTTGCCCAAAGAAATTATTACTGCAGGCTGGGATGGACCGTACATGGTTACAGAATGGGGACCTACCGGCCATTGGGAATGTTTACAAACTCCCTGGAAATCTTCCATTGAAGAAACAAGTAGTGAAAAAGCCGCGGTGTATAAAACCCGCTATGAGTATGGGGTAGAAAAAGACAAAGCAACCTGCATGGGCTCCTATGTTTTTTTATGGGGGCAAAAACAGGAGCGTACACCTACATGGTATGGTTTGTTTACCGAGGCCGGCGAAGAGTCTGAAGTCATCAATGTAATTCAATATTTATGGACGGGCCGTTGGCCTGCCAACAAAGCGCCACACATGTATTCTTTGCAGTTAAACAAAGAAAAAGCAACGGATAATATTTATGTAAAACCGGGTGTTTCTCTGCCTGTTACAGCAACAGTCACCGATCCTGAAAATGATAAACTTATTTACAGGTGGGAGATATTGCCTGAGCCTGTAAACCTAAGCCAGGGCGGTGATCATGAAGACAGTCCTTCACCCGTAAAAAATGCATTTACCAACAACCGAAACAATGGCACGGTAACAATGCGGGCACCATCAAAAGCGGGTGCTTACAGGGTATTTGTTTATGCTACAGATGGCCACAACAACGTAGCCACAGCAAACATGCCATTTTATATTAAAGGAGAATGATGAAACAATCATTTCACAAAATGTAATTGCGTTTTAAAACTGAAGTATATCTACATTTATTTCGGCTATAGATTTGCAACTGGCTAAACCCATTGTCAAATCAAAATCTGCCAATAGATTTTGTATCACTTCTTTCACGCCATTTCCCCCATCAACAGTGAGCCCGTAACCTGGTTGCTGAATTTATAAGGAACATTTTCTAATGCAGCAGCCTTTTCTACTGCAATGTCTGCCTGCTTGTGCACCATTTGCAGCACACCCACCGGGGATAAAATTAATGGCGATGAAAACTTTTTCCAAAGAGTTTAAATCTCGTATCTCTTATACGTACATTACGCAGCATACGGGGCACAATTTGATGTTTTTCTAAAGAG
>JANXTN010000112.1 GCA_025352435.1 Ferruginibacter sp.
ATTAATGACCTTTTCAACCCAAAGAAAAAAGTAGGATTTATATTATTTTTTTTTATATTGATTATCATATCTCCGTTAATTATTAAAACAAAAATTATGAAGCAGATAACTGGGATATTTACAATAATTGTGATTTTAACCAGCAGTTGTAAAAAAGAAAATGAAGAAATAACATCCGCTACTATGCTTTCGAAAATTCCACCTGTTATTTACGCAGGCAGCGATACTATCATATATTTAGACCGTAATGATTTTACATTGTCTGGCAGTTTCTCGCCGATTGGTAATTTAGATCGAGTTGAATGGAAGCTCCTAAAAGATCAGCCTTGTTTATTTGAAAATCAAAATAGTCTTATGACAAAAGTGAGCGATTTACACCAGGGATTTTATCAATTTGAACTTTCAGCTTTCGATAAAAATAATGTCAATGTGAGGGATACCGTGAGCTTGATTACTCTTGTTCCTACACTGACAGAGAATACTTTTTATGCTTACGGCCTTACATGGATTTTCCATGGTATAATGCGCTTGAAATAAAAAATATTTATAATAATGTTCCTGTTGGCAAACCTTTAAAGGTATTTGTTCAAAGAGGTTTTAGCTCTAACTGGGTGGAAGCTTATCCTGCTCCCATCAATAATAACTTCAGTACTTACGATTATTGGATTGAAACCAGAGTTGGTGGTGGCGGAATGTACACTCATGGAAGTTTGTATGTTGATTATTACACTAATGTGTCTGATTATCCGAATATAAAAATTGAGTACTAACATACCAAAGTTCAAAAGATCTCGCCAAAATTATTCATGTCACATAAGTATTATCGGATAATTTTTTATTCCTATATTTAAAAGATTTACTGAAAAGAAAGTTTGGAGTAAGGCATAAGTTTGACATACAAAGTCTTAATAATTGTAAATCATATTACGAACTACTCCCGGTTGGAGAAAGAATTTAATATGATTTCTGAATGCATAACTGACAAATTGTATAAGTCTAATTAATTTCTTTGCAATCCGCATTTGTGCACAACTTATCTACTGTTCTCCTATAGTTTCTTTATTAGCGTAATTTTAAATCTAAACTATGCGTTTATGCAGTTGAGTCCTACCAAATTTTACCTTTTAATTACCCTCCTACTTATAATTTCTTTTGAATCTTTTTCTCAAAACTATATAGCGGCCAATTATAAGGAAGAGGAATTATATGCCGGTATAGATGTAGGCTCCAAAGGAGTGAAACTCAGCATTATTAAAATGGGGAAAAATGCATCTGTAACCGGATCTTTTGTAGCTGTAAAAGATACGTCGATAAATACAGATTTTATATCATTTACACCTGAGACATTTCATGCCACTTTGTACAGTATTAAAAACCTTTACAATTACGCAAAGCAAACTTATAAAATTGCCCCAGATAAAATATTTACCGTAGTGAGCAGTGGTATAAAAGGACAGGCTGAAAAAGAGAACAAATCGGACCGGGTTGTGGCACTTTCAGATTCGCTAAGAATACTTTTAAATGAACCAAAAAGGATTATTCCTGTTATCGGAGCGATAGATGAGGCTAGATTATCTCATTTAGGCATTGTTCCTGAGTCTAGAAGATACAACACATTTTTAA
Source organism: Ferruginibacter sp. (assembly GCA_025352435.1). Taxonomy (GTDB): domain Bacteria; phylum Bacteroidota; class Bacteroidia; order Chitinophagales; family Chitinophagaceae; genus Ferruginibacter. Next base: position 1,624 of record JANXTN010000112.1, read on the forward strand.
TAGATATTGGAAGTGGTAATACAAAAGGAGGCTATTTTAAAAATGGCAATACTAAAGAGCTAAAACTCTTTATGCTTAACTGGGGTACTAAAACTATCAGTAACGCTACTGAAAAAAGGCTGGCTGATGACAAGAGCATTACCAATTATAAGAAGCAATTGAATAGAGTACTTGCAGGCGACCCAAACAATGAAATTGTATATGCTGTAAACGAAAGTGGGGCCTATAATATGAATGACAACTTTGCTTTCAGCGGAGGTATAGCCTGGGCTGTTGCTACACTGCTTTACCCTGAGCTGGCAGATAATTCTGTAGTGCCTTTAAAGTTTGATGATCTTGTAGCACTCAATGAAAAACTTGCCACGAATTTTTCAGCCATAACTCCGGCAACTGTTGCCAATACTGTAAAAGACAAAACCATAAACAAACAGGCGGTTGAAGAAGAAGTAGCCCGTGTGCAAAAGGTATTTGACCAAAAAGCACTGATGGCAGGCACAAGCTTACTACTCAATATTGTAAGACAGTTTGAAGGTACACAGGAAAAGAAGAACTTTTTTCTGGTTAAAAACGGGCAGGTAGGTTGGATATCTGCTTATGTAACCCAGAGTGTGAACAGTAAATTGTAAATAATATTCTGTAGCTTTAATATTCACCACTTAATTCTTATCCTACAGAAATACCGCATCAACTTATTTGATTGGTTGTATTATGCGTGAAAATAAATACGATAAATTATTATTGGCTTCTGTAGTATTGCTGGTGTTATCTGCCGTAATGCTTCTTATATCCGGCTATAATATTTACTTTAAAAAACACAGTTTACCGACGGGAACAGAGGCCACACTAACTTATACTGTCGCACCCAAACTAAGAGATTCTCTCAGCAGAATATACAGCAATACAATTACTGATATAAATGACCATTTAAACCTTACGGCAAGTGCAGCCACTGACCCTGATACGAAAGTGAAAATGGCCGAGCTTGGTAAACTGCGTGAGGAGATTGTTGCGCTTTTGGCCAATAAAAACAACGAGGCAGATTTGCAATTGGCAAAAGTAAAAATAGAAGAATTGCAACAGAAAGTAGCATTGCTACAAAACAAATATACGGGTGTAGAAACGGAGAACAAAAGGCTTCAGCAGTTAATTAGCCAGTTGCTAACCCACAAGCAGAATCCAACACAAAGCAGTAGTTATGTTACCATTGAGAAACAGAAAACTAACCCTGCAACCGTTTCTAATAATGGCCTAGCATCAGCTGCTGCATTGCATTTGTTTGCAGTAGCGGGTAATAATAAAAATGGGCAAGAAACTAACACCGCGGATGACGCTGAAAAGATTGTTGGCACATTTACTGTAAAGAATTTACCTGCAAAAGGTAACGGCGAATTGATGATAGTGGTATTGCAGCCGGACGGCAAAGTCGTAAAAAACTCTGTGTGGGAATCAGGCACATTTGAGAGTGCAGACGGCAAAAAGATATATTCCAGAAAATTATATGCAGAAGCTACTAATGAAGAAAGGCAACTGAACTTTTCGCTTACACCTGACCGGTTTTTAAAAGGGGATTATACCATGCAGATATGGTACAACGGCAATATGATCGCTAAGATGACGAAGACACTTTCATAACCAGTAATTATCATTAATAATTTATTTCCCTTTATTTACTTTTTTGCTTGATGCAAAAAAGTAACAAAAAAGATCAAGCCGGCACAGCTGAAAGCCGTTCGGACGGGACTTAAGAAAAAAAGATGAAAATTTGAATGCTTGTCCAAAATTATATCAGTTACAACATTTGTACAAGGCCAAGCAGAGGTGCGACTTACGGACATAAAATCCTTTTCAAATATTTGTAACATTGATTTCATTTTAGACAAGCGTCCAAATTTTTAGCTTTTTTTCTTAAGTCTTGATATTTTTTGTTACTTTCTTGCATCAAGGCAAAAAAGTAAATAAAGGGAAATAAATTATTAATGATAATTACCGGTTATGAAAGTGTCTTCGTCATCTTAGCGATCATATT
>JANXTN010000288.1 GCA_025352435.1 Ferruginibacter sp.
AAACTATCCTGCTCTACATGGTCTGCTTTTACATAAAAGTCAACACTTTCAGGCAATGGATTGTTGCTCAAAAACTTGTCTATTCGCCCGACTCTGGGCGTGAAACACATGTGCGCAATCAACTACGCCTTTCCCTTCAAAAAGACCCTGCGCATTCGATTGAAAGCCTTTCAAGTGTTGATGGATTTTGTGAAAGGAGAAATGTAGATTTTTAATCTGTAAAGATTGATGTAACAAAGGAACTCATCTTTATTAGAAATTATTTCTCCACGGCTCTTTGCAACCTGTCATTGATGGTTTTGCCAAGACCATAGTTAGGAAAACGTTCAGCAATGATTACATCTAAACTCAGTTTATCTAACCGATGTAGTGCAGCGTACAAACGTTTTGCAGCTTCTTCTAAGTTACCTGTAGCAGATAGTATTTCCTGATGATCAATGCCGTTTATCTCTACTCGATCTTTAAAAAGTAACAACCCAATTTTTTTATTTTGAAACAATTTTATTTGCTCAGCAATGTTATCTGTGAAATAAGTATTTGTTGCGGGTGAATAATGACGAGAAAGCATTCCGGGAGCGGACAAATCAGTTTCGTTACCATGGTTTTTTACCAATACTTTTCCAACCTCCTTTTCTATATCTTCCAAAGAAATTGCACCAAGCCTAAAGAGTACAGGCTTATTATTTTCAAATCCAATAATGGTAGATTCCAAACCTTTTTCACAATCGCCACCATCTAAAATTATTTCTAAATTTTCTTTAAAATAATTGGCAACATGTGCTGCACTTGTAGGACTGATAGACCCGAATGGATTGGCACTTGGTGCTGCCAACGGAAAATCAAGTTGTGATAACAGCTCTAAAGTTAAAGGATGATTGGGTATTCTTACAGCCACGGTATCTTTTCCGGCAGTAATCAGATCTGGTATTTTAGGGAGCTTTTTTAAAATTAATGTCAGTGGACCTGGCCAAAATTTTTCAGCGAGTTGTAATGCAATTTCAGGAAAATTGCATGCCACTTCTGTTAAATACGCTGCCGATTTTATATGAACAATAAGTGGATTATAAAATGGTCTTTTTTTAAGTTCAAATATCTTTTTAATAGCCGTTTCGCTAAATGCATTCCCTGCTAATCCATAAACGGTTTCTGTAGGTATAGCAATTATTGCATTTGCATTGAGCGCTTTCTTGGCAATGTCTAAATCTGTAATGATCAAAGTATTTGTTGTTAAATAGAAAATCGTTTTATAGAATTTGCCATTTTGCATTATGAAAAATGGCAAACCTTTTCACCCCAAAATTACAAGTAAAATAATTTTCGTGTTTTAAAGATATTATGAAGGCAATAGAAAGGCATTATAGATTGAAATGGGAATAATATCCATTAAAAATATCGGTTTAGAATTGTTGCACAATTAAAAAATACAAAGGCATACCGATGGTGATATTCACGGGAAATGTAACAGCAAGCGCCATGGGTAGATATAAGCCGGGATTTGCTTGGGGTACTGTAATTTTCATGGCGGCAGGCACTGCAATGTAAGATGCACTTGCCGCTAGTACAGCAAACATAAATCTGTTGGTAATGTCAGCCGTTATATATCCACTTAAAACGGCAAACAAACAGCCGTTTACCAAAGGAATAATAATTGCAAATGCCAGGGGAAATAAGCCAAACGAAAAAAATGCATTTAGTTTTCTCCCGCTTGTTACTCCCATATCTAAAAGAAAAATAGCCAGGAAACCTTTAAAGAGATCGTTGGTAAAAGGTTTAATGCCTTCTGCCTGTTTTGCATTTGCCATAAACCCTATCGCTAAACTTCCCAAAATTAAAAGCACACTGCCGTTGGTTAAGGAATGTTTTATTACCGATGGTATTTTAATTTTGGTGGTAGTTTCTTCTTTATTAAACAGAGAAATTAAAATCAATCCTACGATGATTGCAGGAGATTCCATTAAAGCCATAATGGCCACCATGTGGCCATGTAGCATCATTTGCTGGCTTTCTAAATACGAGACAGCAGTTACAAAAGTAACCGCACTTACCGAGCCGTAAGCTGCTGCAATAGCTCCCGCATCAAAAACATTTAATCTTTTTTTTAAAATGAAAAATGTATAAATAGGGATAAGAGCAGAGATACTTATTGCAAACAACATAGACCAGGTAATTTCGGTGGTAAATGCTTCATTAGAAAGTTCCTGCCCGCCCTTAAACCCAATCGAAAATAATAGATAAAGAGAAATAAATTTTGAGGAATTGGATGGTATTTCTAAATCGCTTTTTACATATACGGCGATAATGCCAAGCACAAAAAACAAGAGTGCAGGATTGGTTAGATTTTCTATCAGTAAATTAAAGTTCATTTCGTTAGCTGGTTTTGATTGAATATATTTAGTTAATGAACTCTAGTTTTCCTGTTCGCAATGTATAAAAAACACCTACTATTTTTATTTCACCTTTTCCTTCCATTTCTTTTAAAACGTCACTCTTTCCCCTGATCTGCGCAATGGTATTTCTTATATTATTTAGTGCAACAAGCTTTACAAAAGCATCATTTTTTGACGATTTTTCACCTTCAAAATTTTTGCTCATTTCTACAGCCGGTTTTATATTGGCAAGCATAGCTGTTATATTTCCTAGATGAACATCATCTATTGCTCCTTTAACCGCCCCGCAATGCTGGTGTCCCATTACTACAAGTAATTTTGCACCTGCTACTTTGCAGGCAAATTCCATACTGCCCAGCATGTCAGTATCTACAAAATTGCCCGCAACCCTGCCCACAAATACATCTCCTATTCCCTGATCAAAGACATCTTCCACCGGCACCCTGCTATCTATACAACTTAATACCATTGCCTTTGGAAATTGCCCGCCTATAGCGATTTGTCGTATTTCGTCTGTATGCGCACGCTGCGTAAAATTGCCACTGTTAAAACGGTCGTTCCCTTCTTTAAACTCCACCAACACTTTATCCGGTGTTAAAGAGTCTCGTTCAGCTTTCGTTAATACATGAATACATTGATTTTGGATTTTTGAAGTTGATAAAGTAACATCTTCCTTCCGCTGGTTAGTCTTGCAGCCAATTAAGGATTGTGCAGTTATTAATAATGCAAATACCTTCAATAAATGATGTATCATTTTTTTATTTTTTAACGCTGCAAAAATGAAAATTTAATTTATATATTATTATTTATGTTTACTATGTTAATCATAAATACTTTTTATGTAAATGGAAAGAATGGTGTAGATTGATTAACGTTCATCATGGAAATATTTAAAAAATTCCATCAATTTTTAGCTGCTTATTTTAAATGAAGTGCATGTGATATTTATTGAAATATGTTTACCAACATAATTACCCTATTTTCATAAATTGTATTTTCAATTGTTTACAAATAATGAAAAATATATCTTACGCTAGTTTAATTTTATGTGTAACTGTTATTATTATCTCATGTAATAAAAATGAGCAGCCGGCACCTGCGGGAGGAAACCTTCCTACAAACTATATAATTATAACTGATGCTGCATTTTCTCCTGCAAGTTTATCAGTTGTAAATGGTTCATCCATCACATTTATAAATCGGTCCGGTGTGGCCAAAGGAATTTATTCTTTAGATAGTGTGCTCATAAACAAACAAAATATTTTAGATAATACAGCTTACTTTTTTAAGAAGGATACAATTGGTACAATTATTTTCAAAATGGCAGGAAAGCCTGCTGTATCAGGTTCCATAAACTTTATACCTTAGGTTTTTAAATTAGCTAAAGAATTTATTTTCGCAGTTAAGTGTAAATTTTTGTACAATATGCTTTTACAAATTGCACCATATTTCGGTTACCTCGCTTCGTTGTTTTTAATTATTGCCCTACTTGTAAATGGCGACATAAAATTTAGGATTTATAACATACTTGGAACGATCTCTTTCATTATTTATGGAATCATATTTAGTGCATGGCCGGTTTTGCTTACCAATGTTATTTTGTTTTGCATTAATGTTTATTACCTGCGTAAAATTTATTCCCATAAAGAAGATTTTGAATTGATAGAATTTAATGGAGATGAAAAACTGGCAATAAAGTTTTTGCATTTTTACGGAGAAGATATTAAAACCTATTTCCCGGATTTTAATGACACGCAACTTAAGGGCAACCTTAATTTTGTAGTGTTGAGAGATTTAGTGATTGCAAATATTTTTAGTGCACAGGTTTTAGATAATGGTGATGCGGTTGTGGCATTAAATTATACAGGCAAAAAATACCGTGACTTTAAAGTTGGCAAGTTCATTTTTGAAAAGGAAAATCAGTATCTGATTTTAAAGGGAATAAAAAGGATCGTATATAAATACGTAGCTAATAAAAGCCATATACATTATTTGAAGACGTTAGGGTTTGAGGAATATAAAACCGGTTTTGTAAAAATTCTTTAGACTTTTGCTCACAGATTTGTAATATTTTTTTCTTATCTACTGTTCGTATTGAGCTTCGAAATATGCGAGAGAATGAGGGAGGAGTAGATTCTGATACTCTCATTTAAGTTTGCTTTCCGGATGCTACGAATTTTATTCTTTTTTCTGTGTAATTCTGCTAAATCTGTGAGCCTTGCCAGAAAATTATAAGAGCAATTTTATTGCTAAAGTAATTATATCCACCTGTTAATCGGAAGTAAAAATTACCTTTGCCCCATGTCCAAATATTTAGATGAATTGAACGAACCGCAACGTGAAGCGGTACTGCACAAAGATGGCCCTATAATGATTATTGCCGGTGCAGGAAGTGGAAAAACAAAAGTACTTACTACAAGAATTACGCATTTAATGGCACACCATGCGGTGGATGCTTTCAATATTTTGGCACTTACTTTTACCAACAAGGCGGCCGCAGAAATGAAAGCTAGGGTAGAGAAAATCCTCGGCAATTCAGAAGCAAG
>JANXTN010000153.1 GCA_025352435.1 Ferruginibacter sp.
AGCGATCTGTAAGAGCTGTGCCTGCAAAAGTACCTTTTGGCGCAAGTGTTACTACATCATCAGGTATGTATGCAGTGCGTTTGGGCGACAATAATATTTTATAATGCTCTCCAACTTTGCCAATCATCTTTAATGGAATAAGACTATCTAAATAACCAATTTTTGCACCGCCGAGTCTGTCATCGCCAAGGCCATACTCTAAATGTGCGAGCCTTCCTTTTGTAAAACATACATCGGAACTTAACGGAGACATTACTGCAAAAGTGTTCGTAGTTTCTTTAGATATTTTTGTACCATCTGTTCCTGTAATTGTCACAGGTATTTTTGCAGCCGAAAAGTTATCAGTTACTTTAATGATGTATTCGCCTTGATAAATACCAGCCAGGCCTCCGCTTTGTGCAGTAGGCATTTCATAGAGTTGTGTGTTGTTGATGGTAGTTACAGTTGCGCTTGGTAACGCTTTTACTTTAAACTGTATTTTATCGCCGGGCATCAGTACCAAATTACCTTCAGGGAAAGTTTGAATGCGTTCAATGCCGAATGTTTTTAACGGCTCCGCAGGTGATGGAATTTTGTAAGAGAAACCAATATTTCTGTTAACTGTTTTGCCTGCTGTGTTACTTGCAGTTATTACAAAATTAGTATCAGCTGATTTTATATTTACCTCGTATGCAAATGCTCCGGTGCTGTAAACTTTTACGGGGGCTTCATTAATTTTTAGCGTACAGGTCTTGCAGGTACTACCAATAATAAATTGTCGGGCTGCAGTCACCGTATTTTTTTCTTTGGTAAGTTCTACCAGTTTTATAAATGGATTTTCCTGTGCTAAAATATTAAGTGAAAAGAAAATTATTGTAGAAAGGGTTAATAATTTTTGCATAGTCGGATGGTGTTTAATGGATGATCTCAATTTGATATTTGTGGAGCAGACCACTAATTCCATTTAAGGAAAATTTTGCATTTTTAATTCTGTTCAACTCCGGGTCTAAGGCATAATTATACGCCGTTGTAAAATCCGCTTTTTCCAGAATTGTATTTTCAAAAACGGCTTTATGTAAGTTGCAATTGTTGAATACTACTCCGGTTAAATCAGCTTCAGTGAAATCTGTTTCCTCAAATTGTACAGATGTAAAAACAGTATTCTTTAATTTAACCTGATAAAATGAACAGTGGTTTAAAATGCAATTATCTGCTGTTATTTCAAATGCCATCTGGCTACAATGATCAAATCTTAAGCCCAGCATTTTAGAGTTGGTAAAATTTATATTTTTAAAAGCAGTATTTCCCAGCAGAGCCATGCTAAGGTTGCAATGATCGAACCTGCAGGAAATAAATTTTACGTTGGAAAGATCAGTATCTGAAAAATTGCAGGTAGTAAACATGCAGTTCTCGTACTCTTCTTTCAATAAAACAGTCTCTTTAAAATTTACTTTATCAAACGTTTTATCTTCTACAAAATGTTTGTGCATTTAAGTGAGAGATTTTGGAATTGATGCTCGCAGATTTTACTGCGACTAATCTGATAAAATCTATCAGCAAATATGTTTCTGTCTGAAAATTAATAAAGGCCCTGTAGTTTTATTCACTCAACTCCAGCCATCTCATTTCCTTTGTATCCAATGCTGCAATAATCTCATTCACTCTGTTAGACAGCGATTGTATTTCATCGTAAGAAATATTGCTGCTCATTTTTATTTCCAGTTCTTCTTTTTCTTTTTGCAAGGTTGGAATTTCAGTATCTAACTTTTTCAACTCTTCCTTTTCTTTGAAAGAGAGTTTTTTTGTTGCTGTGTTATTTGTTGGTGCGACAGGCCTTGCTTCTACTTTTTCTGCTACACTACCCATCACCATTTTGCCATCATCTTTTCTGGTGCCTGCTTCAATTTCTTTTACATAAGCACGGTACTGTGTATAGTTGCCCGGGTAATCTTTTATTACACCTTCCCCTTCAAAAGCAAACAGATGTTCTACCATTCTGTCCATAAAATAACGGTCGTGGCTCACAATTAAAATACAACCGGGAAACTCCATTAAAAATTCTTCCAGCGTACGGAGTGTTTGCAGATCTAAATCATTTGTAGGCTCATCAAGAATTAAAAAGTTAGGGTTTAAAAAGAGCACACTCATTAAATGCAGTCTTCTTTTTTCGCCACCACTTAGTTTACTCAAGGGCGTATATTGCTGCTGTGCATTAAA
>JANXTN010000154.1 GCA_025352435.1 Ferruginibacter sp.
ATCTGTAAGAAGAAGCCACAACCCATTTAGGAAATTTGAAAACATTTGGGCAAGCTTGGAAGTTTTTAACCTGATAAACAGAGAAAATACCATCTCCTTCCAATTAATAAAAGATTTTTCTAACACCGTTTATGCTTTACCAAACAGGTTGACGCCAAGGTTGATTAATTTTAAAATCGTAGGGAAGTTCTAAAAAAACTTTTCACATAAATTTTTAATAATGTTGATAATTAATTAGAATAGTTTACCAAGCCTATTCAGTAAATTTGAACAAACAGATGGCTGAAATCTTTCAGCGAATTAAAACGAAAACAAAGTAAAAAACTTGACAGAAACGATCATCAATTTAGAAAATGTAAACCCTATCGAATTTTTCGGAGTTAACAACGGCAAGCTCGACATTCTGAAAAAGAAATTTCCCCTTTTAAAAATCTTAAGCCGAGGCACACAAATAAAATTAAGTGGTGCTTCAGAACAAATTGAAGAAGCAAAAGAAAAAATAGATTTATTAATACAATACCTCGAAAGAAGTGGCCACATGAGTGAAAATTATTTTTCACAAATACTAGGAGGCGATGATGAAAAGAGTGTTGACAATTTTATAGATCGCAATCCAAACGATGTATTGGTTTTTGGGCCTAACGGAAAAACGATTAGAGCAAGAACTGCCAACCAAAAATTGATGGTGCAGGCTTGTGATAAGAACGATATTGTTTTTGCCATTGGCCCGGCAGGTACCGGTAAAACGTATACTGCTGTTGCATTAGCTGTGCGAGCTTTAAAAAATAAACTGGTTAAAAAAATCATCCTTACCCGCCCTGCAGTAGAGGCAGGAGAAAGTTTAGGATTTTTACCGGGCGATTTAAAGGAAAAGATTGATCCATATTTACGCCCTTTATATGATGCGCTCGATGATATGATACCTGCTGACAAGCTTGCTTATTACATGAGCACCCGTATCATTGAGATTGCGCCATTGGCGTACATGCGTGGTCGTACATTAGACAATGCATTTATCATTTTAGATGAGGCTCAAAACACTAATGACCTTCAGATAAAAATGTTTTTAACTAGGATTGGTCCAAATGCAAAAGCAATCATTACAGGTGATCCTACACAGGTGGATTTACCCAAGAATATGCAAAGTGGCTTATGGCGTGCAACCCGTTTGTTGAAAAATATTGACGGTATTTCTCACATTGAATTGGATGAAGAGGATGTGGTAAGACACAAGTTGGTGAAAGCCATTATTAAGGCTTACAACAAAGATGATAAAAATACGATGGAAGAAAAAGAAGCTGCCCAAAAAAGCAGAAACAGCAGGGTAGACTAATTCTAATTTAAAATAAAAGCATAACAGAAGTACTCTAAACGGGTACTTTTTTTATTACTACCCAACATCCAAAATAATAGCTCTAAATTTGAAATCTAAAAACTTTACATTTATATATGAAGTTATCACTCCAAATACTTTCTCTTTGCATCGTTATTTTTTCCTGCAACAATAGAGATGCAAAAAGGCCCACAACCGCAACAGAAACAGGTACCGAATTTATAAGAGCCACACTGGATGGTAATTTTAAAGCTGCTGAAACTTTATTACTAGACGATGCCCAAAATAAATCTATGTTTGAATCTTATAAAAACTATTACGAAAGACGATCATCGCAAGAAAAGCAGGCATATAAAAAAGCCTCTTACAACATCAATACACTTACGGACGTAAACGATACAACTACTATAATAAACTACAGCAACTCATACATGAAACAACCCATGAACATAAAAGTTGTGAGAAGAAATAATGAGTGGGGTATAGACTTTAAATATACCTCTGCTGACAGTTCGATAACAACAAATTAATTATGGTAAAAGGTTTTCTGCTGGTAGGCCTTGGGGGCAGTATTGGGGCAATGTTACGTTACCTGATAATGTCGATCTGGAAAACAGAAACTTTTCCTTTCAATACCCTTATTATAAATGTTATTGGAAGTTTATTAATAGGGATAGTGTTTGCACTGAGTGAAAAAACTGATTTAATAAGTAACAACATAAAACTCTTTTTAGCAACAGGAATTTGTGGTGGTTTCACAACCTTTTCAACTTTTAGTGCAGAGAATTTTCAGTTATTAAAATCCGGTGAATATGTTACCGCAGCAGGTTATATTTTTGCCAGTGTTTCATTGTGTATAGTGGCAACATTTATAGGTTTCAAAATAATAAACAATTAATTTATGTACGTACTACATCCATGGCATGGAGCTGAATATGGCTACGATGCACCACAACAGGTAAATGCATTGATTGAAATTCCAAAAGGCAGCAGTTGCAAATACGAAATTGATAAGCAGACAGGGTTACTAAAACTTGACAGAGTAATTTATTCCTCTTTTCATTATCCTGTGAACTACGGGTTTATTCCAAAAACTTTGGGGGATGATGGTGATCCACTTGATATACTCGTGTTGTGTAGCGAAAGCATTGCGCCCTTGTGCCTGGTAAAAGCTACTGTTATCGGCAACATGCAAATGATAGATAACGGAGAAAAAGATGATAAAATTATTGCTGTTGCAGCAAATGATCCTTCAGTTAATCATATAAAAAGTATTGAGGAATTGCCTGAGCATTTTATAAATGTTCTAAAGAATTTTTTTGAGCAGTACAAAGTGCTTGAAAATAAACAGGTCGAGATTAATGAGTTTCAAGATAAAGAGGCGGCGTATAAAGTAATTGATGATTCGATAAAAATGTATAATGAGCACTTCCCAAAAAACAATAGCTAATAATCCTAAAAAAATGGACATACAAATTATTTTAGTGCTGTTACTCATTGGCCTGGTAGCAGGCGTATTGAGCGGAGTAATAGGTATTGGAGGAGGCATTGTAATAGTGCCCGCACTGGTTTATTTTATTGGGTTTTCGCAAAGAACTGCACAGGGCACATCTCTTGCAATTCTATTATTACCTATTGGGCTTTTAGGTGTAATTCAATTTTACAAAGCAGGCTATGTAGATGTAAAAGTAACGGCCATTATCGCCCTTTCTTTTTTTATAGGAAGTTATTTTGGGAGTAGAATTGCACTTACAGTTCCTCAGGATATATTAAAAAAAGCCTTTGCGGTTTTACTGGTTGTCATCGGAATTAAAATGTTGTTTTTTGATAAACATAAAAAAGAATCAGTAACTATTTCTTCTCCCACAACTGCGGTGATAAATCACTAATGTCATTATGGAATTCCTTTGCCTTATCATCTTATCAATATAAATAACTGTTTTATTGCAAAGCATGGTGACTAAATACCACGATAAAGATGACAAAGAGCTGCTGCATATCTACATGAAAGATAGCGATACAGATGCGCTTGGCATTTTATTGCAACGCTACACCGGTATGCTTTTAGGCGTGTGTATGAAGTATTTAAAAAATGAAGAGGAAGCAAAAGACAGTGTACAACAAGTTTTTCTGAAGGTCATTAATGAGCTGCACAAATACAATGTAGATTATTTTAAAAGCTGGATTTACATGGTGGCGAAGAACCATTGCCTGATGAAGTTGAGAGATAAGAAAAAGAATACAGCTGATATAAATGAAAACGTATTTGAAGCTAGCGATGCATTAGATGAAAAGACAGTAATGCAAAATAAAGAAGTCAGCCTGAACAATCTGGAAATTGCGTTAAAATCACTTTCAGAGGAGCAGCGCATTTGTGTAGATTTATTTTATATGCAAAAAAAATCTTACCAAAAAATAACAGATTTAACAGGCTACAATGGACTACAGGTGAAAAGCCATATTCAAAACGGCAAAAGAAATTTAAAAATTTTAATGCTCAGAATGCCACAACATGAACAGTAATATTGATGATATATTGAACAATGATGAGAGAGACAACCAAAAAAAGTTGTCAGCTTTACATGATGTATTAAACCATGAAGGCACTGCTAAAGAATTAGATGATGAATTTGAAATGGACGCTTCAGAAGGTCTGCAACAATTTGATGAGCACCAAATCCCTTATTTGGTAAATGAATTGAACCAAAATTTAAAGTCGCAGCTAAAAAGCAAAAAACGAGTAAAGAAACATATTCCTGATCAATCAACCGTTTTAATAACCATTATTACTTTGCTGCTGTTAGTAGTATTGGCTTTTATTATTATCAGAAAATATTATCAATAACACTATTTTCCATGTCGGGTATTTAAAATTTTTAATACATTAACAAACAGTCACAATAAATATAATTATTTTTACATCCTGAAAAAATTCGCAGTCATATTATTGATGTTCGTTTACGGTATCACTACCGTGGGTGCAACTGTGCATGTGCATTACTGCATGGACAAAATAATCGGGTGGGATCTCTCACAAACAGAGAGTAGTACTTGTGGCAAATGCGGAATGAAGGAAAACTCAACCAAAAAAGGTTGTTGTAAAGATGAACTAAAGCAATTAAAAATTGATAATGATTATCAAACAAGTACAGTTGCTTTTCTTCATAAAAATTTCTCAGTTCCTGCAATAAAATTCTATCCTTCTTTATTAGAATTTAATAGGGTTGTATTGAATACTGATGTAAATATAGAACACTATTCTCCCCCACTCTTACCCTTCGCACAAGAACGTACGATCTTATATTGTACTTATCTTATTTAGAGAATTCTTACGTTTCACGCTACTATGCGTTTCCTAATGCATAGGATTTAGCTTTTTAAAAAAACTTTTAAAGTTCATAAAATGAAAACATTATCTCTGATGGTAATTGCAATATCCTGTGCATTTTTACATGCGTCGGCACAAATAAAAAACACAATAACAGATACTGTGAAAATTTATGGCAACTGTGGTATGTGTAAATCAAAAATTGAAAAGGCCGCGAATCAAAAAAATATTTCTAAAGCGGTGTGGAACGAAGAAACAGGCATGGCTGTTATATCTTACGATGCTACACAAACTAATAGGGATGAAATTCTGAAAAAAATTGCCGGTCTTGGGTATGACAGTGATTCATTTAAGGCACCAGATGCAGTCTACAATGGATTGCCGGGCTGTTGCCAATATGATAGACCGAAAAAATAACATCATTTAATAATCAACGGTATTATTAAAATAATAGTGCCGTTTCAAAAAAAAAATCATGAAAAATTTTATAATCATAATACTCAGCAGTCTGTTTGCAATACAGGCTAATGCTCAGATATCTAAAGCAGAATTGGTTGCCACAGGATTGACCTGTTCTATGTGCTCGAATGCAATAAACAAACAGTTTAAAGCAATGCCTGAAGTTGAAAGTGTAACGACCGATCTCAATAAGAATACATTCACAATAAACCTTAAAAAAGGAAATTCATTATCGCCAAAATCTTTTAAAGACAAAGTAGAAAAAGCAGGTTTCTTTGTGGGTTCATTAGTTTTGACTTTGCCTTTTGATAATTTTAAAGCGGGTGACAATGTAGCCTACAAATCAAAAGAAACAGCTTATATTTTTGTTGATACAAAATCTCAAACGCTAAAAGGTGAGGTGAAAGTGCAAGTGCTTGATAAAGGTTTTGTAACGCAGAAAGAATATAAAAAACTGGAAAAATCTTTTAACAAGTATCCTTCTTATGCGGTAAATAACGACAAGAATTTTCATGTAAAAACATTGTAACATGAAACAAATTTTAGTTTTAATACTAATAGCATATTCATCAGTTGTAACAGCTCAGGAGCTTTTTGTAGTAACAGAACCTGCAAGCAATATGCCTACGGGTTCCATTGGTGTAAGGCTTGGGCAGTCATTAATGAAAGAAAAATTTAAATCCGGTTACAACTATCACATGATGCCCGAGATCATGTGGGGTGCAAATAAAAAACT
This sequence comes from Ferruginibacter sp., assembly GCA_025352435.1. Classification (GTDB taxonomy): domain Bacteria; phylum Bacteroidota; class Bacteroidia; order Chitinophagales; family Chitinophagaceae; genus Ferruginibacter. The sequence goes on from JANXTN010000154.1 coordinate 5,857, forward strand.
GATGTTGCATGCGGCAGTATTTATCAGCAACAGAAATAAAAATCTTGCAACAGAGGGGGGTAGCTTGTATGCTAAGTATCGGTTTCTTTCAAAAGACGACATACACCAACATTTCAGAATGGCTGCTTACGGAAGGGTAAGTGTAAATAAATCCGACATTCACCAGGAAGAGATAAATACAATGGGGCATAATAGTGGCTTTGAAACGGGAATTGTAGCTACGCAGCTTTTAAATAAAGTAGCGATCAGTGCTTCTAGCAGTTTTGAAAAAGCAATGAACAATTCTCCGACATACAAATTTCCTACTACTCAAAGTAACAGCGCTACCAATTATACGTTGTCTTTCGGTAGGTTAATGTATCCTAATAAATACAAAAGTTTTAAGCAAACTAATATTAATTTAATGGCGGAATTTATGGGACAAACCTTAAACCAAAATGGAAAATCATTTTTAGATGTTGTTCCCTCTATTCAATTTATCATTAACAGCCAGGCAAGAATGGATGTTGCATATGTAAGAGAAATTTACAGTAATATGTTGCGCACAGCCCCCAACGCATTGTATTTAAAATTGGAATACAGTTTTTTTAATGTAACAAAATGAAAAAGATAGCATCCTTATTTAATTGGATATTTAAAAAACTATTTGTAAAGAAATGTTGTAGATAAAATATAATAAATAAAAGAAGCAAAATTGCTTCTCTTATTTATTATAATGCTTTTATAATTTAAAAATTATACGGTAGTTTTGTAGCTTGCGAAGCTGCGAATAGACCGCATTTTCTTTTACAGCAATTTATGAATAAGGCAAATAATTTTC
>JANXTN010000155.1 GCA_025352435.1 Ferruginibacter sp.
ATTAGACTTAAGTAACTCTTGTAATTGTATGAATTTTTTTTCTTCTTGCTGACTGTTGTAAAGCGTTTCCGCCATTTCATACAATTTCTTTACTTCATTTGCTTCTGATTGTATTTCGCCCAAACTTTTTGCAGTTGTAAATAATTTAAACTTCTTAGGATCAGACAAAATATTTTCAAAAGCTTCTCTTTCATCATCTTCCAAGTCTTCAAATTCTTCAATATTGTCAACATCAAATCCTTCTAATTTGTGCCGCTGATTGAATAATTGTGGATTCTTATTAGTTTCTTCTAAAATGCCTCTTAGAGAATTGTAGCGCCTGCCTAATGTATTTTTTATAGCGAAGATTGAGCTTACTAATCTTCTCTGCATTACGGTAAGTGCCAATGATACATGTATGTTCTTGGACTCCGATGCTTCTTCCTTTTTCTTAGTGAGGTAATTAGTTACAGCATCATACAAACTCTTTTCTTCCGGTGTTAATTCATAGGCTACAGTTTTTGTGAATCTATCTTTAAAAAGTGGTTTGCCTTGCCAATCTTTCATGTCCTCTTTTAAACGACGAATGAAAAATTTATTAATGCCATTTGTTTCTAACTCCTTAATACGGGTTGAGGCAATTTCATCTGTAGCAAAAATATCTTCATCTAATAACTGCAACAGCATTTTAAATGTATCTGTCCTACCCCTGTGTGGAGTAGCTGTTAGTAATAATAGGTGTTCGCATTGATGGGACAGGGCTTTAGCAGCTATGTACCTCTGCGAGAGATATTTTTTTGTACCATAATCGTATGCAGAAAGTTTATGACACTCATCAAAAATTATTAAATCCCAATGGCTATTACTGGCGACATTTAAAACATCTTCCCTGCTAATAAAATCTATTGATGTAACAATACGTTGTGCGGTGTGAAACACATTGGGGTCAGAGGAAAATGCGCTCCTGTTTACTAACGTAAAAGGAATATTAAACTTTACGGCCATTTCATCTTCTTGCCATTGCTTTGTTAGACCACCGGGTGTTACAATTAATATTCTGTCTGCAAGCCCACGCATCATTAATTCTTTGATTAATAAGCCTGCCATAATTGTTTTACCTGCTCCTGTGTCATCGGCTAAAAGAAAACGGATTTTTGGGAGCGGTAATAAAAATTTATACACCGCTTCGACCTGATGTGGTAAAGGATCTACAATGCTACAATTAACAGCAAATAAGGGATCGAATTGATAGGCAGAATTTATTCTTTCTGCTTCAGCAAATAATGCAAATTTTGTCGGATCGCCTTTGAAATTAAAAGTACCTTCCTCAGCTAACACCTCTAAAGCATCAAATTGATCTTTAGTAATTACTTTGGTGTTTGCTTTACTTGTATTAACACCTGTAAATTTTAAAGAAAACATTGAGCCTAAAGGCTGTATGTGGTTAATGGTAACGGGTTCGTTTGGTATTAGGTCTTTTACTATTTGACCGATTTCAATTGGCATTTGCTACTTATTTCTAATGTTATATTTAATTTGTTTTTCAGCCACCTGCATTGCTTTCAATGCAAGATTCTCGTCGTGCATCAATTCATATACTTGATCTGCTAACCAAAGCGTAAGCAACTCATCCTTATCCGCCTTTAATATTAAAGCAATGGCAGGTATCTGCTCTTTCTTTAATTGCCGGGTACCTCTTTCAATTTTACTAATGATTGATGTATCAACTTCTAATTGTGAAGCCAACTGACGAATAAGCAGTTTTTGCTTAATACGGAGCTCTCTAATTCTTACACCAAATTGTGATGCCATTATATTTTTATTGTCATGACAGATATTGGCAAATATAAGAAAAGAAGAATATAATAAAACGTGGATTTGCAAAGCTTGCAAAGTTGCAAAGTGCAAAGTTTAGATCTTTTTATAGAAACCTGTTTTTGGACTTTCTAAAGTTTTGCCTAATGAAGTTTTTAGGAAATTATCTACTGTTCTTGCAGAAAGGTTGAATTGCTTTGCAATTTCAACAGCTTCTTTTCTTTGGAAAGAAATGGATGGGAGAGCCTCAAATAATTTACGCTTATCACCACCTCCCTGAAACTGCATTGCATCGCCTTGTTTTGGAAGATTATTGAACATTAGAATGCTGTGTTGCAGATAAGTTTGAACAATTGCTAAAGCGTTTTCAAAATCTATATCTGTGCAAGTGTACTCAGTGGTACAATCACTATTTTCAAACTTTCTTAGGGCTGTAAATATCATGCACACTCTATATAATACTAAACCTAATCGAAAAACGATACTTGCAGCGTCTTCGCTTGTATATATCGTTACATCTGTAAGCATTGTATTGAATGTAGTGTTTAGCTGAGCCCATTGGTGTGCTGTTAAATTGATTTCTGTCGGAGAGAGAGATAGGAAGTTTATAATGTCTAAAACCTTAAAAGACAATTTTTCAAAATGATCATTAAAAACAATTGTTTTACCAATTGGTGAAGGATCCTGCCAAGTGATCTCATTTTTATAAGCATAGAATAAAAAGCGACTAAACAAACCATCCTCAGCAGAGGAAATAAGACCCGGTGCTTGATTTGGAGTGCCTGTTAATGCTACGGCAATTCGAGGTTCATTAACTTCGATGTATTCGTTGTTTGTTTTACGAGTGAACGTAATTTTTTCGTGGTGGAAAGCTTTACGTAGTGATGGCGAATAATCGCCCCAATCTTGTTTTTTAGCACCACTCATTGTGTCAGCTTCTGTTTCACAAATGATACCTTGCCCATCGTTTTGCATTAAGTGTTCTATCATTCTGGAGTGGCTGCAATCAGCAGGAATAAACACAATTTTAAAGGGAGGAGGTATTGGCTTTTCAGGAACATTTTCTCCCTTCTTAATTTTGGCGCAAGCATTTTTATATTCCTGTAATTCTGCTTCATGTCTTTGCTGCAACCCTTTGCTTTGTTCTAATACATTTTGGTGGTATTTATCCGCAAGGCGCTTCGCATTTTTCATTACTCCTTTGCCACTGGCCGGCGGTGCAATTGTGAATGTAAATAAGTGAGGAAAAACCCTTTCCTGACCATATACGCCTGTAACATCCGGCAAACAACCGCTCATGATGGCTAACGCACTTGTAAAGAATACATCTCGTTTTCTTCGATCGTCAAAGGCTGATGTTCCATCTCTCAATAACTGCGGCAACGTGTCGAAGATAGCATCAGGTATTGTGGGAGTATTTTTTAGAAAATCGAAAAGTTCATTTTCGACGGCAGGACTATTTGGTTTGTCGTTGCTTTGCAAGTTTGCAGACTTTGCAAACTTGGCAAATTCCTGTGGATGCTTTTCATAGGAGCTTTTTACTGCTGCCTGAATTTCTTCTTTTGGTAAATCAAAAGATTGATGAATGAAAGAATAAGTATCATCCCGAGATAAGCCTGCCCTGTTACAATTGGAAGCCAATAAATAAATATAATTGT
>JANXTN010000190.1 GCA_025352435.1 Ferruginibacter sp.
GTTATCAGGCGATGTTTGATAAAATGGAAGGTAATCTTGTTGGAACCAATCGTATAAGTGAAGCAAAGATTCTTCAGCAATTTATGGCAACCCCAACTGATATGAAAATGCAAATGCACATGGCGATGGTTATGTATGCTCCAACCGATAGGCTGACAATTATGGCTATGGTACCTTTTATTAGAAAGTCCATGAATCATATTATGGATGATGGCATGCGATTTAATGAATTAACCAAAGGCATCGGGGATGTTGAATTGCGGGCGCTTTATGCTGTTTCCGGAAGTAAAAATCAGCAAAACAGGGTTCTTTTTAATTTAGGTTTTGCGCTTCCAACAGGTTCAATCAATGAACGAATGGGAAATATGAGGCTTGAATATCCGATGCAACTTGGTTCGGGGACAGTTGCAATCTCACCCGGCATTACATATTTGGGGATGAGCAAACCTTGGGGCTGGGGAGCAGAATTTATTCCCGTACTACAACTTGGTCAAAATAAAAATGGTTACAGGTTAGGCAACCTTTATAAACCAAATCTTTGGGTAGCAAGGCAATTGACTTCATTGTTGAGCATTTCTGCAAAAGCTAACGGTGAAATATGGCAGAACATACAGGGTGCTGATGCAATGCTTGATGTAATGGATGAACCTACTAAAGATTCTACGCTGCAAGGCGGAAGAAGGATGGATATGGCTTTAGGTATGAGCATTCATCCAAACGAGGGAGTTTTGAAGAGCAGTGAATTCTTCGTTGATTTTAGTAAGCCCGTTATTCAATCATTAAATGGCCCGCAAATTAAAAGACGCTCTGCAGTAAAATTTGTTTGGCAGTTGGAATTTTAAAAGATCAAAAAATACAAATTAAAAGATAATTGAAATGAAAAAATCTCTCTCAGTAATTACAGGAATGGTACTCCATTTTGCCGTAATTGCACAGCATGATATGCAAAATATGCCCGGCATGACTATGCCCCGGGCAAAACCTGCAGTATCCGCAAACAAAGCAATAACACCTCCGCAGCAGATTACATATACCTGCCCTATGCACCCGGAGATCAGAAGCACAAAACCGGGGAACTGTCCGAAATGCGGAATGAAGCTGGTGCCTGTAAAAACTAAACCCGCCGGCAAAACGGAAATGAACAACCCATCTTCAAAGCCTGTTCCGGCAAATCCGGTGGCAGAAAAACCGCATGATATGTCCGATATGAAAGGCCATGACATGGGCAATATGAATATGAGTGCATCGCCAAAAAAAGATATTGTACCTGAACCATCTGCCACCTACACTTGCCCGATGCATCCTGAAATACATTCCTCAAAACAGGGCAACTGTCCTAAGTGTGGGATGAAATTGGTAAAAGAAAAACCCAAAGCCCCAAATGTTGCTGATCCGATGAAGGGAATGAACATGGACGGTATGAAACCGGACGAAAAGAACATGAAAAATATGGGCCACATGAATATGGGTGATAAGAAAACGGATGGCATGGGAAACATGAGCATGGACCACAACATGAGCAAATCAGAACCGGGTGGCATGGATATGGCAAAGACAAACTTGGGGCCTATAAAATATCTTACAAATAACATAGCACCAAGAACTGTCCGCTACGATCTGTATATACGTGATACGATGGTTACGTTCGGGAAAAAGACAAAACGTGCTATTGCTGTGAATGGACAAATACCAATGCCTACACTCACGTTTACCGAAGGTGATACTGCAGAAATATGGGTGCACAATGAATTAAAAGAGGAAACATCTTTACACTGGCACGGCTTATTTTTACCTAATAAATATGATGGTGTTCCTTTTTTAACACAAATGCCAATCAAGCCAGGCGCAACTTACCTCTATAAATTTCCCATCATTCAGCATGGCACACACTGGTATCACAGTCATACAGGATTACAGGAGCAGATTGGAATGTATGGCGCATTTATTATGAATAAAAGACAGGAATGGGATGTACCAACTATACCGGTTGTACTAAGTGACTGGTCTGATATGAATCCTAAAGAAATCAACCGTAGCCTTCATAACCAGACAGATTGGTTTGGTATTAGAAAAAACACTATCCAGAGTTATTCAGAGGCTATTAAAACAGGCCATTTAAAAACGAAATTAACGAACGAGTGGAAGCGGATGCTTGCAATGGATGTAAGCGATGTAGCCTATGACGTTTTTTTAATTAATGGTACAAATCAGAGCGAATATGCCAACTTAAAAGCGGGTGATAAAGTAAGACTGCGGATAGCAAACGGTGGCGCTTCTTCCTATTTCTGGTTGAATTATTCGGGTGGTAAAATAACCGTAGTAGCTACTGATGGTAATGATGTGGAACCTGTTGAAGTAGACAGATTACTCATTGCTGTTTCTGAAACGTATGATATAGTGGTAACTGTTCCCGAGAATAAAAGCTATGAATTTTTGGTAACGCCTGAAGACCGAACCAAATCTGCTTCGCTGTGGTTGGGAAGTGGACAAAGAGTGCCAGCTACCAAATTGCCCACATTAAAATACTTCGCCGGTATGAAGATGATGAACGAAATGATGGATATGAAGGGCAATATGGTAAAAATGGGTGGTATGGAAATGAGCAATCAAACGATGGATATGAATACCGTCATGTACCCTGAAATAACCGGTTACGAAAATCACGAAAACACTAAAGGCGCAACTGGAGATAATGGAACGAGTGGCAATAATGGCATAGGCGATAAGAGCGGTGATATGAAAGGTATGCCGGCCCGTGCGTCAGACGGGGATATGAAAACCGGCAGCAAAAGCGGGTCAGATAAAATGCCCGGTATGAAAGGGAAATCTGTTTCGGAAAAAAACAAAACGGATAACATGGCGGGCATGCAGATGAACAACGGTCAACACAGCATGGCAGGCATGGACATGGATAATAGCAACACAGACATTGTAACCTTAAACTATGCGATGCTTAAAGCACCGGAAAAAACCACTCTGCGCCCAGGCCCGTTGAAAGAATTATACTTTGAACTTACAGGAAATATGAACCGTTATGTTTGGAGCTTGAATAATAAGGTAGTTTCTGAAACCGACAAAATCTTAATTAAAAAAGGTGAGAATATCCGAATCGTTTTGTATAATAATACCATGATGCGACACCCAATGCATTTGCATGGTCATGATTTTAGGTTGCTGAATGGTCAAGGTGATTATTCTATTATGAAAAACATTATAGATATTATGCCAATGGAAAAAGATACCATTGAATTTGCTGCAACAGAGCAGGGCGGCGACTGGTTTTTCCATTGCCATATTTTGTTTCACATGATGAGTGGAATGGGGCGAGTATTTAGGTATCAGGATACCTTGATCGACAAGACAGATATTCCAAGCGCTAAAATAGCAAAACGGGGCTTGAATGCTGATGATAGAATGTATCATGCCATGGCAAGGATAGGTCTGGAAAGTGCAGGCAGTGATGGCATGGCTATGCTGTCTAATACACGAAATACAATTGCCACGGCATGGCATTTGGGAACACATCCTGAGCATGGGTATGAAAGCGAAACTACCATCGGTCGTTACTTGGGCAGAATGCAATGGTGGAGACCGTTTATAGGCTATGATTATCACTACAAAAAAGTAGGTCCTGATGGTGAAGAAATTAAGAAAGGTATAATGGGCCGTAATTTTTTAGGTAATGACAAATACAATATGCTCGGGCAACTGAGCAATAAAAATAACAGAAGTACAATAACAGCAGGAATTCAATATCTTTTACCAATGAATGTTCTGTCAGAATTTCGTGCGGATCTTGATGGGAAATTACGTTTTCAGCTAACAAAGGAAGATATTCCGCTCACTCCACGCATGCGTGCTAATTTTATGCTGAACACAGATCGTGAGTATGCCCTTGGTTTTCGTTACATCATTACTAAATATTTTAATCTTTCCACACATTACGACAGTGATATGGGATTTGGAGCAGGTATAACAATAGTATATTAAACACTTTTTATTTTTAAACATTTAAACACAAACAAATGAAAACAATCATCATGGCTGTAGCTATTTTATTAGCGGGTACAGCAAGCTTTGCACAAGTAAAAAAAACTACTCAAGACCACAGTATGCACAATGCTGATGGAAAACATTACACCTGCACCATGCACCCTGAAGTAGTGAAGCACAAACCGGGTAAATGCCCAAAATGTGGAATGAAACTGGTGGCAATTAAAAAAATGAAAAAAGGAGAAATGAAGTCTGATAAATCTATGGATGGAATGAAAATGTAATACTAAATCATTGTCTCACTTAAAAAACCATTTTATGGGCCACCAACATAACCCTGAATTACTTGCTGCACTACATAAATGTGCAGATGAATGTAACCATTGCGCCACCGCATGTTTAGAAGAACAAGATGTGAAGATGCTTGCAAAGTGTATCAGTCTTGATATGGATTGTGCACAGATCTGTAGCCTCACTGCATCATTAATTGCAAGAGGATCTGAACATGGCAAACATTTATTAAAAGAATGTGCAGAAATTTGTAACGCCTGCGCCGATGAATGTGAGAAGCATGCATCAATGGGGATGGAGCATTGCAAAAGATGTGCAGAAGCCTGTAGAGCCTGCGCAGAAGCTTGCAGTAAAAATTAATACAAAACAGAAAGGCGCCGTAATAAACTGCGCCTTTCTGTTTAAAAAAAGTAAGAATGAAAAAAATATTTATTACAATCACGATCTCACTGTGTTCAGTAATTTCATTTGCCCAAACTAAAGATATTGACGCTGTAAAAACGGTATTGAAACAATATAACGCTGCCGTTGAAAAATTAGATGTAGCAGGAACAGAAAAACTCTTTACCGCAGATTCTAAAGTTTTTGAATCAGGCAGCAGTGAAGGAACCTATGCTCACTATCTTGGACATCATTTAATTCCCGAGTTTAAAGAATTTACTTCTTTTAAATTCAGCGATTACAAGGTAGATGCTACTGTAGCAGGAGTTTATGCTTTTACTACTGAATCTTACGCCTACACAATTGTATTGGCAAAAGATAAATCCGAAGTAAAACGAAAAGGAGTTGCTACATCTGTTCTCAGAAAAGAAAAAGGTGGCTGGAAAATATTAATGAGTCACAACTCTTCCCGCAAATAATTTACAAGTTTTTCTTAATCATTTAAAAAATCAACCATCATGAAATTTATTTTTAAAATATTAACTCTAGTCATTACAGTTTCTTCTTTTGTTGCCTGCAACGACAGCAAAAAAGAAACAGCCAAAACCGAAACTGTAACAGATGCTAGAAAAGCAGATTCGATGCCCGGCAACATAAACGAAATGAAAGGCGATGAGGGCATGATGACGTCCATGAATACCATGATGAATAAAATGAGCGGTATGAAAATGACTGGCGATTTTGATATGGACTTTGCTACCATGATGATTGATCATCATCAGGGTGCTATAGATATGAGCGAAGAAGAACTAAAGACCGGCAGGGATGCTGCAATGAAAAGCATGGCCCAGAATATAATTACGGCACAAAAAGAAGAACAAAACAGACTAAGAGGAATTTTAAAAAATGTAAAACCCATGACCATGGATATGGGAAAACATGAAGAACTCTTTGTAGAAACAAAAGCCATGGCCAATGATATGAAGACTATGCAAATGACAAAAAATACAGATCAGAATTTTGCCCGCATGATGATCTTTCACCATGAAAGCGCAATAAAAATGGCTAAGGCAGAAACATCTCACGGCATGAATGCTGACTTAAAGGGAATAGCGAAAAAGATGATAGCTGATCAGACAAAAGAAATCGAGGAATTTAAAAAATGGTTATCTGCAAATAAATAATTGTTTCTTCTTTTAAAAATTTTTATACCTATGTAGCGATGCAGGTATTTCTCATTATTTGGTTTTTACAAACGGCTTTATTCTTAGTAAGTGTAAGGTATTAACTTACCGGGCTAAAGGGTAAAAAGAGAGCTTTTTGCAAGCAGCAAATCCTACAACTTTAATACAGAATACTGTAACAACATCCTTTTACAACGGTTCTACCTTTGGGTATAAAAATAATAATTATGATACATACGTATAGCGTTACAGGAATGAGCTGCAATGGTTGTCAGGCAACGGTTCAAAAATTATTATCGGAAGTGTCGGGGATAAAAAATGTTTCAGTTAATCTTCAAAAAGCAGAAGCAACAATAGAAATGGACAGCCATATTCCTACGTCTCAATTGCAGGCAGCATTAAAAGATCATCCACGCTATCAATTGAATGAAAGAGAGAATGATCATAATGAAGTTACCTCGCAGAAAAAACCTATAGCCGTTATACATAACGAGGTCGTTGAAAACGGCGAAGGCACATATTATTGTCCGATGCGTTGCGAAGGGAATAAAACCTATAATAAACCCGGCAATTGTCCCGTTTGCGGGATGTTTTTAGTGAAAGAAAATTCTACAGATATAAAAGAACCGAAAGAGGACACAAAAGCTCATCTGCTTAAAACTATTCCTGAAAATAATAATCAGGGATATTATTATTGCCCTATGCATTGTGAAGGTGATAAAACCTATGATAAGCCCGGGCAATGTCCTGTGTGTGGGATGAACTTAGAAAAAGCACCTTCTCTTTCTGTAAAAAAGAATCAGTACACTTGTCCGATGCATCCTGAAATTGTTAAGGATGCTCCGGGTTCCTGTCCCATTTGCGGAATGGACTTGGTTCCTCTAGAACCTGTAGAAGAAGATGAAAACAAAGCCTACAAAGATCTTTTAAAAAAATTTAAAATAGCCGTTATGTTTACTGCTCCCATATTGCTGATAGCAATGTCGGACATGTTGATGAGTAATCCGCTCACCAAAGTAATGAGCCAGCAAAATTGGAATTGGGTACAGCTTATTTTATCAGTCCCTGTTATATTTTATGCAGGGTGGATGTTCTTTCAAAGAGCTTGGAGATCGGTAGTAACATGGAACCTGAATATGTTTACATTAATAGGCATTGGTACAGGTGTAGCCTTTTTATTCAGTGTTGCTGCAATGGTTGTACCTGATATTTTTCCTGCTCAGTTTAGAACAATGAGCGGTACGGTGTTCGTTTATTTTGAAGCAGCAACAGTCATCATCACATTGGTTTTATTGGGTCAGTTGCTTGAAGCTAAAGCACACAGCAGAACAAGTGGTGCAATAAAAGAATTATTAAAATTAGTGCCCGCAGAAGCAACCCTTGTTGTAAATGGTGAAGAAAAAATTATCCCAATTGATGAAATAAAAAAAGGAGACCATTTGAGAGTAAAGCCAGGTGAAAAAATTGCTGTAGATGGCAAAGTGTTGGAAGGTGAAAGCAGTATTGATGAATCAATGATAACAGGCGAGCCAGTTCCTGTTGATAAAAAAAGCGGCGATCCTGTAACATCGGGAACTATAAATACTACAAAGAGTTTTGTAATGGAAGCGGAAAAAGTTGGTGCAGATACATTGCTTTCTCACATCATAAAAATGGTAAATGATGCAAGCCGTTCCAAAGCCCCTATCCAAAAACTTACAGACAGAATTTCTAAATATTTTGTCCCGGTAGTTGTGATAATCTCTATTCTTACTTTTATTGTATGGGCTGTCTTTGGTCCTGAGCCAAAATATGTTTATGCCTTTGTAAATGCGATTGCTGTCTTGATCATAGCGTGTCCCTGTGCATTAGGATTAGCTACGCCAATGTCAGTAATGGTGGGTGTTGGTAAAGGTGCACAAAACGGTGTATTAATAAAAAATGCTGAAGCGCTTGAACACATGAATAAAGTAGATACATTAATTGTAGATAAAACCGGAACACTAACGGAAGGAAAACCATCTGTAGAAAAAGTGTTTGCGATAGAGGGATTTAAGGAAGATGATTTACTTCAACAGATTGCTTCCCTCAATAAATACAGCGAACATCCTCTGGCAGCCGCCATTGTAAAATTTAGCAATGACAAAAGTCTTTTATTTTCAGATGTTCACGACTTTGCAGCAGTTGCAGGCAAAGGTGTAACAGGTACGGTAAACGGAAAAAAAATAGCTTTGGGTAATAAAAAGTTGATGGAAGAAATGCTATCTGCAATACCTGCAGATCTGGCAGAAAAAGTAAAGGAGGAGCAAAAAGCAGGCAAAACCGTTTCGTATATTTCAGCAGATAATGCTGCCGTAGGTTATATAACTATTACAGATAAAATAAAAGAGACGAGTAAGAATGCCATTGATGAATTGCTGAGCGAAAACATTAAGATTATTATGATTACCGGTGATAACGCGGGCACTGCTAAAGCAGTTGCAGATGAATTGCATTTATCAGGCTATAAAGCGGAATACTTGCCGGAGGATAAATTAAACGAGATAAAAAAATTACAGGGTGAAGGTAAGAAAGTAGCAATGGCAGGTGATGGTATTAATGATTCTCCGGCATTAGCCCAGGCGAATGTGGGTATAGCAATGGGTACAGGTACGGATGTGGCAATAGAAAGCGCTGCTATTACGTTGGTTAAAGGCGATTTGCGTGGCATTGTAAAAGCGAAAAAATTAAGTCATGGTGTAATGAAAAATATATATCAGAATTTAGGGTTTGCTTTTATTTACAATGTCCTTGGTATTCCTATAGCAGCAGGGCTATTATATCCTTTTTTTAATATTTTATTATCACCAATGATAGCTGCATTGGCAATGAGTTTTAGCTCAGTTTCTGTTATCCTAAATTCCCTAAGATTAAGAGGATTAAAATTGTAGGACAGTCAGATAGTGAATAAAATTTTGATTGTTGTATCATACTATCCAACAAACATGATAAGAGTTTAATAAAAAATAACAACCATTGTTGATTTATTATGTCATGCGGATCATATTGACCTTAAAATTCCTAAGCAATTAACTCAGTGAACGGCTATAAATTAGTCCGCATGTTTTGTTGTAAGCGTTAGTAAAAAAATGGTTTCTTCTTTTGCTAATACACTGTGCGCAATATTTTCATGGAATGCCAGCATTCCACCTTCACTTAATTCAACAGTTTGTTCGTCCGTTGTAAATAATATTTGTCCTTTCAGCACTTGTATGCTAATCATCCTTTTCGCAGAATGTTTTATCATTTCAGCATCTATATGTTATGCTGTAAGTACAATGTGCATACCATCAGTTTTAAAAACTGTTATAGCATTGCGCTCACTGGTATTCCATGTTTTTTCTTCTCTGATTTGCCTGGTAAAACTGCACAGGTTAAACGTAACCAACGGTGCTACAATATCTGAATAATAAATTATTGGAGCATAAAAAATATATAGAAATTCACGGGGAG
>JANXTN010000301.1 GCA_025352435.1 Ferruginibacter sp.
CGGTAGTTCCTTTCAAGAGAGTTTTCAGTAAGAATTAAAAAAATTTAATAGGATTACGTTTGTAGTTCACAAATTAAAAATGAATCTATGACAAGCCCCCGCGGGGCGCAATGTTCGTAGAATAATAATTAAATACATTGCAGAGCTCCATCGGAGCGATTTGAAATATGCCGCTCCGATGGAGCTCTTAGGCAATTCTTTTTTAAAAGCCTATTAATATTTGCCTCTCTAAGGCTATAGTTTAGTAAAGAGAATACATTTTTATTTTACTAGCGGAACAAATCTATAATCCTACATTTAAAACTTAAAATTCCAGGTAACCGCAGGAATTATTGGGAACAAAGACACTTGTTTTGCCTGTACTTTTAACGAGCCGTCGTAAGGATTCCCTGTTTGGTCGTAATAAATAAAGTAAGGGTTTTGCCTGCTGTAAGCATTGTAAATACTGAAGACCCACTCCGTTTTTAATTTTCTTCCTTCATTCTTTTTTGGGGTAAGCACGGCAGATAAATCTAATCTATGATAAGATGGCAAACGGTATTGATTGATATTGCTGTACTCTTGCGTGAGCACACCGCCTACAATATAAAAACGCTGTGGTAATGTTGTAGCGTTACCTGTGCCGTAAACGAATGTTGCAGAGAATTTCCATTTTTTATTAAGGTTGTATAAGGCAACAATGCTCATGTCATTTCTACGATCATATTTTGCAAAGTATTTATTGCCATCGTTCAATTTATCAAATTTTCTGTACGTCCAGCTGAGTGTATATCCTATCCACCCTGTAAGCCTTCCTTTCAGTTTATTAATAAAAAGCTCTGTACCATAACTCCATCCTTTTCCAAAAGTGAAATCATCTTCCGTATCCTTTAAAGTATTCGGCGTATAACCTTCTCTGTATTCAATTTGGTTCTCCATTTTTTTATAATACACTTCCACAGAGGTTTCGTACGTATTTTCCTTTAAGTTTTTAAATAAACCTGCAGAATACAATGTACTTATTTGCGGCTTTACTTTTAACGTGCTTGGCACCCATAAATCTGTCGGCAATGTTGTACCTGCATTGCTTACTAGGTGAATGTATTGTAGGTTTCTTGTTACGGAACCTTTAAGCGATGTTTCATTATTCAATTCGTAGCGTAACGTGAACCTTGGTTCCAAGCCACCATAAGTTTGCACAGCTTGCCCTTTTTTAAAAACAGTGCTATCTAACCTGTTGCCAAACATATCGGTGTTGTACAATTTGTACGGTCCTATTTGTTGGAAACCGCTGTACCTAAGCCCTGCATTTACTTTCACTTTCGGAGAAATATCCCAATCATCCTGTACATAAACTGCAGCCTCATTTGCGTATTTTATTTGGGCATTTTGCGGATTAAAAACAACTGAATCCTGTTTACCACTGACAACTGATGGTTTAAAACGATGGTACGTATACAACCACCCAAATTTTATTTTATGCTTAGATGCCGGGTAAAAATCATAATCCTGCTTTAAACTAATATCTCGTATGCCAGATGCTAATTGTATTTGAAAATTATTTTGAAGTCCGTTAAAAGTGAAATTGTAATCATTGTAAACCAACGTTGTATTCGTAAACAATTTGTTGTTGAAAACGTGGTTCCAACGCAGTGTTCCTGTTGCATTTCCCCAAGGGATATTTACTTTTAAACTTTGCTTACCGTTTACAAAATCAAATACATCTCTACCAAAATAACCACTCAAATAAACCCTGTCTTTTTCGCTGAATTTATAATTGGCCTTTGCATTTAAATCATAGAAGTAATATCCGGAACCATAAAAGGCACTGCTCTTTTTTATAAACCCTTTGGCAAGCGCATCTACATAAGTTCTTCTGCCGGAAATAATGAAAGATGATTTGTCTTTTTTGATTGGCCCTTGTACAGAAATCCTTGATGCGATCAGACCAAGCCCACCTTCTACCTGGTATTTTTGGTTGTTTCCTTCCTTCATGCTCACATCTAATACGCTCGACAATCGACCACCGTACTGGGCAGGCATTCCACCTTTTATGAGCGATACATTTTTAATTGCATCTGCATTAAAGATGGAGAAGAAACCGAAGAGATGTCCTGTGTTGTAAACTACTGCATCATCCAGTAAAATTAAATTCTGATCAGGACCACCTCCTCTTACATAAATTCCTGAACTTCCCTCTCCTGCATTGCGCACACCAGGTAACAATTGAATAACTTTCAGCAGATCTACTTCTCCCAAAAAAGCCGGAACACTTTTTATCTGTTCAATAGGCAACGTTATCTTTCCCATCTGTGCAGTCTTTACATTGTTGTCTCGTTTGGTAGCCATTACCACAACCTCTTCTGACAGTGCAGTGCCATTGATCAAAGAAATATTTATGGAAGTATCTTTTGTTAAAGAAATATTTAAAACACTAGATCTGTACCCAACATGTGATGTTATTAATTGGAAATTTCCCGCATTAACAGTAATTGAATAGAAACCATACTGGTTGCTTGTGATGGCCGTATTTTTTCCGAGCACAGAGATGTTGGCAGCGATAATCGTTTCATCACTAGACGCATCTTTTACATAACCACTTATTGTAAATTTTTGGGCAAAAGAGACATTTGCGCAGCAAAAGAAAACCCCGAAAATAATACTGAATTTTAGTAAAAACTTATTTGAGAAGACCATTGTAAGCTCATTTTAACCCAAAATTATGTTCATCAATTTTGAGGAACTTCCAAATTCTTTATTTCGCAACAATAGAATCCTTTACTGAACCACAGCCTAACATGCCTGCGTGATAAGTTGGATGATTTTTACCCATATAAGGATTTACAATCTCTGCACTGTTGCTAATCCAATTTGCTGATATAGAATCGTTGAAAGCCATAGGACAGTTTTCTAG
>JANXTN010000323.1 GCA_025352435.1 Ferruginibacter sp.
TGCGACATAAAATATTTATCAATGACAAAAATTACAGTAGCAAAAGGCGATGGCATTGGGCCCGAAATTATGGATGCCACGTTAAAAATTATTACAGCCGCAGGTGCCGATATTTCAATAGATGAAATTGAAGTAGGTGAAAGAGTTTACCTGGCGGGTAACCTGGCAGGTATAGCCAAAGAATCCTGGGATGTAATTCGCCGCAATAAGATTTTTTTAAAAGCCCCGATTACCACACCACAGGGCGGGGGATATAAAAGCCTGAATGTAACCACCCGCAAGTTTTTGGGATTGTACTCCAATGTGCGTCCCTGCAACAGCCTTCATCCTTTTGTAAAAACAAAACATCCGCAAATGGATATTGTAATCATCAGGGAAAATGAAGAAGACCTGTATGCCGGTATTGAACACCAGCAAACAGATGAGGTTGTACAATGTTTAAAATTAATCAGCCGCCCGGGTTGCGAAAAAATTGTTCGTTACGCATTTGAATATGCCCGAAATGCGATGAGAAAAAAAGTAACCTGCTTTACAAAAGATAATATAATGAAACAGACCGATGGATTGTTTCATAAGGTTTTTGATGAGATAGCAAAAGAATATCCTGAAATAGAAAATGAACATTGGATAATAGACATTGGTGCAGCAAAAATGGCTGATACACCAGAAATATTTGATGTTATTGTTATGCCTAATTTGTATGGTGATATATTATCTGATGTGGCTGCACAAATTACAGGCTCCGTTGGTCTTGCAGGCTCTGCAAATGTAGGAGAGGAATGTGCAATGTTCGAGGCCATTCATGGTTCTGCACCAAAGCGTGCCGGGCAAAATGTTGCAAATCCTTCTGGCTTGTTACAAGGTGCAGTTATGATGTTAAACCATATTGGTCAAAATGAAGTTGCATCAAAAGTGCAAAATGCATGGCTCACAACGATTGAAGAAGGGATTCATACTAAGGATATTTTTAAAGAAAGAACCAGTAAAAAATTAGTAAGTACGTCAGATTTTGCCAAGGCGGTAATAAATAATTTAGGAAAAATTCCAAATACTTTAAAACCTGCTTTCTATAAAAATGATTCTGTTTTGAATCTTCCCCGCTATGTAAGAAAAAGGCAGGGTAAAAAAGATTTGGTGGGCGTAGATATTTTTGTGCATTGGAATGGTACAGATCCTGATGAACTTGCATCCAAAATAAAAAAAATAGAGAATGCAGAACTATCTCTTTCGATGATAACGAACAGAGGGATAAAAGTTTTTCCTGATGGTTTTAGAGAAACGTTTTGTACAGATCACTGGCGCTGCAGGTTTAAGCCTGTAAATGAAACTTTAATTTCCAAAAAAGATATATTGTATTTGTTAGCAAAAGCTGAAGAGGAGGGAATTGATACCATAAAAACAGAAAATCTTTATGCTTTTGAAGGTGTAAACGCTTTTTCATTAGGACAAGGACAATAGGTATAAATTCTTTTATAATTAAAAATTTAAACAATGGATTTACAACTTGTACAAGGACAATTTAGTAGCACAGACGCATCAGAGATAATTTCTAAACTGATAGAGGTAAAAATTAAATACCACGAAGAAAAAATAAAACTTCATGAAAATGAAGAGGATTTAAAATACAGAGAAAGTAAAATTATCCGATTGCAAAATCAACTAAAAGAAACCAGAGACTTTTTATTACAACAAACAGGTATGGTTTCAGTAGAGAGTAACATCAACATATTGTAATAAACCTTTAACCTGAAATTCTGGGCGGCGCTTTTTAGAGATAAAAAAAATACAAATAATGATTAAGAAAAATAAAATAAAATTAATAAAAGGTGTTTTTTCACCGGAAGATTCTAAGGAAATTTTGAATAATTTGTACAATAGTAAGATCAGTTTTCATAATATGAAAAACTTTAGTTCTAATGAACGTTTGGGCCAACCAGATAAACTTTCTGTGAAAAGACTTCCGGAACTAAAAGAGGCTATTAAAAACATTGCTGTTATACTGAACACAGCTGTAGAAAAAAATTTTAAGGTCAAATTAAATTCTGTAGTGGAGATAGAATTGGTAAGTACAAAATAATCCAAAAAATTATTTCATTGTCAGCAACTGATGTGACTAGTAATTTTATAAATTAAAAATTTGGTTTTTGAATGTTTGAATAATTATCTAAACATTCAAAAACCATTCTGCATTTTTTATTAACTGCGCAGGATACTCCTCAGGCTTAAATTCTCCTTCAAGCACTTTTTTTAGCATAGTTTCTTTGTCTTTTCCTGCTACTAAAAATAAAATATGCTTTGCATTATTTATAAGTGGTGCGGTAAAACTTACGCGGTTCATTTTCACTTCTTCTACATACACTTTTTTCACCAGAGCCTTTGTTTCGTTTAAAATACTTGTGTGAGGAAAGAGAGATGCAGTATGTCCATTGCTTCCCATTCCTAATAAAATTAGATCAAAAACAGGCTTATCGGATTTGAAGAATATTTTTAATGTTGCTTCATAATAAATGGCAGCATTCTTCGGGCTTTCATCAACCGGAATTACAAATACATTTTTTTTTGGCACCGGTACTTTATCAAGCAAAATATTCCTCGCATTAAAACTGTTGTTGTCTTTATCATTTAATGGAACGCATCTTTCATCCCCCCAAAAAAAATAACAGTTTTTCCAGTCAACCTGAGAACAATAAAAATCGGTGGCGAGTAAATTGTACATTGCTCCGGGTGTTGTACCGCCTGATAATGCGACAGTAAATTTTCCGTTTAATTGGATAGCTTCTGAAGAGAGTTTGATAAAATATTCTGCTGCCGCCTTTGCCAGTAACTCGGTGTTATTAAATACTGTTATCTTATTCATTTTTCTTAATTTCAAATGGAAGAATTATCCAATTGTTCCCATCTTTTGCTATTAATGCTTCTGATGTTTCAGGACCGTTGGTGCCTGCACTATAATTAGGAAAATTTACAGAAGGATTGTCACGCCACATACTAAGAACAGGCATAATTATTTCCCATGCTGCTTCAACCTGATCTGCCCGCATAAACAAGGTTGCATCGCCTTCTATCACATCCAAGAGCAATGTTTCATAGCCTTCCGGGATACCGGAGCTGTAAGTATCAGTGTAATTAAACAGCATATCTACAGGGTTTAACTGCATTTTTAACCCTGGTTTTTTTGCCTGAAAACGAATACGGATACCCATGTCTGGCTGTATGTTTATGATCATTCTGTTAGGTTGCCAGTTTTCAATGGCTTCTTCGGGGAATGATTGGTGTGGCACAGGTTTAAACTGAACTGTAATAACAGAAATACTTTGTTGCATTCTTTTACCACTACGAACGTAAAAAGGAACATTGCTCCAGCGCCAGTTATCTACAAAGAATTTAATGGCCGCAAATGTTTCTGTACTTGAGTTTGGATCCACGTCTTTTTCCTCTCTGTAACCTTTTACCTGCTGCCCTTCCTGCCAGCCACCTGCATATTGTCCACGACTTGCGAACTCATGCACATCCTCTCTTCTAATTTTTCTGATAGCATGGAGTACGTCTGCTTTTCTGTTTCGGATTTCGTCAGCATCAAAAGATACCGGAGGTTCCATGGCTATTAAACACAACAATTGCATCACGTGGTTTTGTACCATATCTCTTAAGGCACCGCTGTGTTCGTAATAAGCTCCACGGTCTTCTACACCAATTTTTTCACTTACCGTTATCTGAATATTGTCAATATAATTTCTGTTCCATAAAGGTTCAAACATAGCATTTGCAAACCTGAAAGCAAGTATGTTTTGTACAGTTTCTTTTCCAAGATAATGGTCAATGCGATAAAGTTGTTTTTCTGCGAAGATGGTGAGCAGTTTTTGATTCAATGCTTTTGCCGTTGCTAGATCAGTACCAAAAGGTTTTTCAATTACAAGCCTTGCATTTTCACAATCTTGATTTAGACCTGCTGTTTTTAAGCCCTCTGCAATGCCTTCAAAAAACTGAGGATTTACGGCCATATAATATATTTTGTTGCAGTCTTTATTCGTCAACTTTTCAAAAGCTTCAACCTTGTTTTTAACCTCGGTAAATAACGGTTGTTGGGAAAAATCACCGGGTATGTAGGTAATAAATTTTGAAAAATTATCCCACTCCTCTTCCTTGGTTTTGCCTCTGCGGGAAAATTGATCAATACCATCCTGTAATCTTTTTAAAAATTCCCCATCCTTCATTTCATTTCGTCCTATGCAGATGATACTGAAATTTTCATTTAACCAACCGTCCAGAAAAAGATTGTATAAAGCCGGGATAAGTTTACGCCAGGTTAAATCTCCCGACCCACCAAATATGGTTAATATAGTCGGTTCTGTTTTTGTTATATTTTCCATGATATTAAAACCTCAAAAACGCAAAACGCTAGGGGTTATTTTAAATTTTAAATTAAATTTTTAGGGCTTATCATTTATTTTTAATGAACATAATTTTTGCCGCAAGGCGACTTAATTATTTATAAATTATTGAATAGTAGCATTCCATTCTGTATGAAAAATTCCTTCTTTATCTATTCTTTCGTATGTGTGTGCACCAAAGAAATCTCGTTGTGCCTGTATTAAGTTTGCTGGTAACCATTTACTTCTGTAGCTGTCAAAATAATTAAGTGATGCACCTAAAGATGGCAATGGAATTCCTTGCTGTGTGCCCATTTGCATGATACTGCGCAAAGATTTTTGAGAAGCACTTACAGCGGCACTGAGCTTTTTTCCACTTAAAATATTTTTAAGTCCGGGCTCTGTTTGGTAAGTCTCCATAATATCTTCCAGCATAGCGGCTCTTATGATACAACCGCCTCGCCAGATAGAAGCGACTGTTTTTAAATCTGTATTGTACTTATAGATATCTGAGGAGTTTTGCAACATGGCCAGGCCTTGAGCATAGGTGATTACAAATGCAGCGTACAATGCATCTTCTAATAAATTAATGAAGTCATTTTTATCAGTAATTGCTGCAGAGTAATTTTCAATAGTAAAAATTTCGGATGCACTCGCTCTTTCATTTCTCATAGAAGATAATATTCTAGCAGAAACTGCTGCATCTATTGAAGGTATGGGAGCGCCTGTTGCCATTGCGTCTTCGCTCATCCATGCACCTGTACCTTTTTGTTGGGCAGTATCTTTAATTTTATCAACAAGCAAGCCACTACCATCACTATCTTTTTGTAAAAAAACGGCCGCTGTTATTTCTATTAAAAAAGATTGAAGTTTTCCTTTATTCCACTTTTCAAAAACATTGTGCAGCTCTTCATTATTTAAACCCCCGCATATTTTTAAAAGATGATAAGCTTCTGCTATCATTTGCATGATGCCATATTCAATACCGTTGTGAACCATTTTTACATAATGCCCTGCAGCACCTGCGCCCATATAAGCTGTACAAGGTTCCCCATTAATTTTTGCAGAAATAGCAGTAAGCATGGGAGAAAGTTTTTGGAACGCCTCCACATCTCCACCGGGCATAATACTTGGGCCAAATCGAGCGCCGGTCTCACCGCCGGAAACCCCTAAACCCACGAAATGAATTTGTTCTTTTGCCAGTGAATCAATTCTTTTTTGTGTGTCTATAAAATGAGAATTACCACAATCAACTATAATATCTTCAGCACTTATCAGTGGTTTTAATTCTGCAACTACTGCATCTACAATTGGTCCTGCAGGCACCAACAACATTATTATTCTGGGTAGTTCCAAGGCTTCTACAAACAGCTTAATTTCATTAAATGCTTTTATACTTCTTTGTTGACCCAGTGCATTTAAATTTTCTGTCTGTTTTACACTCTTATCGTATCCTGCCACACTGTAACCATGGTCACTCATGTTTAAA
>JANXTN010000344.1 GCA_025352435.1 Ferruginibacter sp.
GTTACGGAAAAATTTATGTAGTGGCTATTGCACATAAAATTTATGCTCTAAATCTTGCTTAACTTTGAACAAAAATTTTATGAGTAAAGTTTGGTTAATAACAGGTTGCTCTACTGGGTTTGGTAGAGAACTAGCAAAATATGTTTTGGAAAGTGGCAACAAAGCTGCCGTCACTGCTAGAAAGCCCGAGGATATTCAGGATATAGTTAATGGTAATACAGAAAATGCCATTGCTTTAAAATTGGATGTAACAAAAGAAGATGAAATTAAAACTGCGGTTGCTGAAACTCTTGCAAAATTCGGCAGAATAGATGTATTGGTAAACAATGCAGGTATTGGTTATTTTGGGGCTATTGAGGAGAGCGAAGATG
The DNA here is from genome assembly GCA_025352435.1 of Ferruginibacter sp. Taxonomy (GTDB): domain Bacteria; phylum Bacteroidota; class Bacteroidia; order Chitinophagales; family Chitinophagaceae; genus Ferruginibacter. The sequence goes on from JANXTN010000344.1 coordinate 372, forward strand.
CGGCAGTAAGAAAAATGTTTGAGATAAATGTTTTCGGCTTGGCAAGAATGACACAGGAAGTTTTACCTGTAATGAGAAAACAAAAAAGCGGTCATATCGTGAACGTCGCTTCTATTGGCGGTCTTCGTTCTTTCCCTGCAGTAGGTTTTTACAACGCTACAAAATATGCTGTTGATGGTTTGTCAGAAGCGCTTGCAAAAGAAACTGCACACCTTGGTATAAAAGTCACTATCGTTTGCCCGAGTGGATTCCGTACAGATTGGGCAGGCCGTTCTGCTGAAGATAGTCCAATAAAAATCGAAGACTACGCAGACACTGCAGGTCAAAATAAATCTAATATAAGAGGTTATAGTGGTAATCAACCTGGTGATCCGGTACGTGCTGCCAAGGCAATTGTTAAAGCAGTTGACTCTGAAAACCCGCCTTTGCGTTTGTTACTTGGTGTAGCAGCTTTAAGTGGTGCAAGGGCAAAGTTGGAAGAATTGAAAAAAGATTTTGATGCATGGGAGGAAACCGCCGTTGGTGCCGATTTTCCAAAAGAAGCATAAGAAAATGCCGGTTAATAGCCGGCATTTATATTTTCGAGTTTATTAATCTTTTTATAAAATTGAAATTTTAGTCACACAATTATAATTATTACTGTAATTTTCGCTTTTTAATTTACAATTCAAGGACATCGAACAACTTATTACAAATATTTTTTCTTACAAAAGAGTTGCAAAGCATAACCGCTTTGTAAAAAAATATATCCATTTTATTCCCTCTCTTTCTACTCCCTTTATTGTGCGACGTTGATACGATGAATTAGTCAGTAAACTAAGTACGGTTATTGATTTCATGCAACAGCACATGTGCTATTTTATAAAATTTTACAGGATAATATAATGAACGATCAGTTTGATATATGCATTGCTACAAGCGAACACCAACATTTTTCAACAGTAATTGCGGCAGAGATGGAGTCTTCTGCCAAGGCCAGAGGTACAGGTATCGCAAAAAGAACTTCGGCTTACATTGCAGAAAAAATGTTGGAAGGCAAAGCAGTTATTGCTTTTAATAAACAAGGAATTTGGGCAGGGTTCTGTTATGTTGAAACATGGAGCCACGGGCAATATGTTGCTAACTCAGGTTTAATTGTAGCTCCGCAATTTAGAAAAAGCGGTTTGGCCAAGGCAATAAAGAAAAAGATTTTTGAACTCAGCAGGGCTACTTATCCAGGTTCTAAATTATTTGGTTTGACGACTGGATTAGCTGTAATGAAAATAAATTCTGACTTAGGTTACGAACCGGTAACATACAGCGAACTTACACAGGATGATGCTTTTTGGGCAGGATGCAAAAGCTGCGTTAATTACGAAATTCTAGTTAGCAAAGAAAGAAAGAATTGCATGTGCACGGCAATGCTATACGATCCCGAAGACCACTACGAACCCGAAGAAACCAAAGAAGACTTTAAACAATATTCTAAATTATACGGTCGGTTTATGAGAATTAAACAATGGAAATTTCTCCGTCCATTTTTGAAGAAAGATGCTTTTAAATTTTTTTCATTTTTTAATTAATTAATTAATATGAATAAAAAAATTGTGTTGGCTTTTAGTGGTGGTTTAGATACCACTTACTGTGCCATTTATTTAAAAAAAATAAAGCATTACGAAGTGCACGCCATCACTGTAAATACCGGTGGCTTTAATAAAGATGAAGTTGAGGCAATAAAAAGACATGCAGAAAGCTTAGGCGTAGCTTCTTATACTTGTATTGACGTAATGGGAAAATATTATGACAGCTGTATCAAATATTTAATTTTTGGAAACGTATTAAAAAATGCCACTTACCCATTAAGCGTAAGTGCAGAAAGAATGATACAGGCTATCACGGTGGCAGAGTATGCACAAGAAATAAATGCGGATGCAGTAGCACATGGCAGTACAGGCGCAGGAAATGACCAGGTTCGATTTGATATGGTATTTCAAACAATGATACCGGAGGTAGAGATCGTAACTCCGATAAGAGATTTAAAACTGAGCAGGGAAGCGGAAATAAATTTCTTGAAAGAATACAATGTGCAGATGAACTTTGAAAAAGCTGCTTACAGTATAAACAAAGGTTTGTGGGGTACATCGGTTGGAGGGAAAGAAACACTTACAAGCAAAGATTATTTACCAGATGATGCATGGCCTACAGCGGTAACTTCAACTGAAGAAAAGCAATTGACTTTACAATTTCAAGAAGGGGAATTAATAGGAATTAATGATAAGAAATTTGCCAACAAAGTTGAAGCAATACAAGTGCTTCAGTCAATAGCACAGCCTTATGGCATTGGTAGAGATATCCATGTTGGCGATACGATAATAGGTATTAAAGGTCGTGTTGGTTTTGAGGCCGCAGCACCTATCATTATTATAAAGGCGCATCATTTATTGGAAAAACATACGCTTACCAAAAACCAGCTTTATTGGAAGGATCAATTAAGCACATGGTATGGTAACTGGTTACATGAAGGGCAACTGCTAGACCCAACAATGCGAAACATAGAGAGTTTTTTAACAGACACACAGAAAAATGTTTCAGGAAAAGTGTTTGTAACGCTGCTGCCTTATCGTTTTTTACTTACAGGAATTGAAAGCGAAAATGATTTGATGAACAACAAATTTGGAAGCTACGGGGAAATGAACAAAAGTTGGACGGGAGATGATGTAAAAGGATTTGCAAAAATATTTGGTAATCAAAATACAATTTATCACCTTACCCACAGCAAATAAAATGAGTAATAAAATCAATGTAGGAATAATTGGCGGCGCTGGTTACACGGCTGGTGAATTAATTCGTTTACTATTAAATCATCCTAATGTAAATATCAATTTCGTACATAGCAAAAGCAATGCAGGTAAGCTTTTACATGCTGTACACAATGATTTATTGGGAGATTTAGATTTGCTTTTTACAGATACAATTTTTAAGAATATTGATGTTATTTTTTTATGTGTAGGCTATACGGAAGCAAAACAATTTTTAAACGAAAATAACGTAGAGCCCGCCACAAAAATTATTGATTTGTCAAATGATTTTAGATTGAATGATTCAAATCAATTTCACGAACGAAAATTTATTTACGGTTTACCCGAATTAAATAGAGAAGAAATAGCACAGGCTGATAGTGTTGCTAATCCGGGTTGTTTTGCTACCTGCATACAATTAGGTTTGCTGCCTTTGGCAAAAGAAAAATTACTAACTACTATTCATACAGCAGGTATAACAGGGAGTACCGGTGCAGGACAATCACTACAAGCAACTTCACATTTTTCATGGCGAAGCAATAATATACAGGCGTATAAAACACTTACGCATCAGCATGTAGATGAAATAAAACAGTCACTTTCACAACTACAACAAAATGAAGTCACTTTAAATTTCGTTCCATGGCGGGGCGACTTTGCAAGAGGGATTTTTGTAACGAGTTATTGTACAAGTGCCTTAAGTCTAGAGCATGCAAATAGCCTGTTTAAAGATTATTATCATTCCCATCCATTTGTCCACGTAAGTGAGACGATGATAGATTTAAAACAAGTCGTAAATACAAATAAATGTGTACTATTTATCGAAAAAATTAACGACCAAATTGTAATTCATTCGGTAATTGATAATCTATTAAAAGGTGCATCGGGACAAGCCTTGCAGAATATGAACATCATGTGTGGGCTGGATGAAGAGTTAGGATTACGATTGAAAGGTTCAAGGTTTTAAGTAATAAGTTTTAAGTTATAAGTATGCAAAATTATAAGGATTTAAAAGTGTGGACGAAAGCGCATGAATTCACATTAAAAGTTTACGAACTCACACAAAAATTCCCCAGGGAAGAAGTTTATGGTATGACGAGTCAAATGCGAAGAGCAGCATCATCCATTCCTGCAAATATTGCTGAAGGCTGTGGTAAATACACCCAACAAGACTTTGCTCGTTATCTTAATATTGCACTAGGCTCAGCCAATGAATGTGAATATTTCATTTTGTTATCAAAAGATTTAAAATTTATTTCCGAAGATGACTATAGTAAAATAAATCAAATTATAAATGAAGTAAAGGCCATGCTAATTTCACTCATTACCAAAGTGAGACCTAACCATTGAAAAGATAAACCCTGTAGCCACAACTTAAAACTTATCACTTACGACTTATAATTTCTTTCCTAAACCTTACTACTTAAGAAAAATGACACTATTCGACGTTTACCCCATTAACAATATTGCGATTGAACGAGCAGAAGGAAGCTATGTTTGGGAT
>JANXTN010000358.1 GCA_025352435.1 Ferruginibacter sp.
CAAAAATTGAGTGGTTTAAAGGTGGGAAATTAAACATCACTGAAAATTGTATAGACAGGCACTTGCCACACATGGCTGATAAACCTGCAATTATTTGGGAACCAAACAATCCCGAAGAACGAGTACGGACGGTGACTTACGCTCGTCTTCATAAAAGAGTTTGCCAGTTTGCACAAGTACTAAAAAACAACGGCGTAAAAAAAGGTGACCGGGTTTGCATATACATGGGCATGGTGCCCGAGCTCGCTTATGCTGTACTTGGCTGCGCAAGAATTGGTGCTGTTCATTCTGTAATTTTTGGTGGCTTTAGTGCGCAAAGTATTGCAGACAGACTCGAAGATGCGCAGGCAGAATTTATTGTAACATGTGATGGTGCTTACCGCGGTGAAAAAGTTATTCCATTAAAAGCTGTGATTGATGATGCATTGATTGGAAATAAAGTTGTGAAAAAAGTGATCGTTTATACTAGAACAAGAACACCGGTATCCATGATCAAAGGCAGAGATATTTGGTGGGAAGATGAAATGGAATTTGCAGAAGGGCAGCTGGAGAGAGCAGCCCCTTCCCGACCTTCCCCTGAGGGGAAGGAGTTACAGCGCCGAGAGACTGCAAGAAAATCAACATACGTGCTTTTTACAGAGTTAAGCCAGCAATTAAAAAACAACGAAACTAAAGAGGAAAGGGCTTTGTGGCAATATCTAAGCGCTAATAAAACAGGTCATCATATTCGCCGACAACATATCATTGACGAGTTTATTGTTGATTTTGTTTGCCTAAAAAAGAAATTGACTATCGAGGTTGATGGCGGCTACCACAATACACCCGAACAGCAAGGGTATGATGTAGCAAGAACGAAATTTTTATCAGAATTAGGTTACACGGAAATAAGATTTGCAAATGGAGAGGTACTAAATAATATTGATGCTGTTATTCTAAAAATAAAAGAAACATTGGATAGCATGCCCGACGTAAATAATGATAGCTCAAATTCTCAGAGTGCCCAAGTCCTCCCCTCAGGGGAGGATTTAGGAGGGGCTTTTGCAGAACCAATGGACTCGGAAGATCCATTGTTTATCCTCTACACATCAGGCAGTACCGGCAAGCCAAAAGGCGTTGTACACAGCGTTGCAGGTTATATGGTTTGGACCACTTATACTTTTGTAAACATGTTTCAATACAACAAAGGTGATGTGCATTTTTGCACTGCCGATATTGGCTGGATAACCGGGCACAGCTACATCGTATATGGCCCATTAGCTGCAGGTGCTACCAGCCTCATGTTTGAAGGAATTCCTACATGGCCCGATGCAGGAAGATTGTGGGACATCATTGAAAAACATAAAGTAAATATTTTATACACAGCTCCGACAGCATTGAGAAGTTTAATGAGTTTTGGCAATGCACCTTTAGCAGGGAAAGACTTTTCATCCGTCAAAGTTTTAGGTACTGTAGGCGAGCCAATCAACGAAGAAGCTTGGCATTGGTACGATGAAAATATTGGTAAGAGAAATTGCCCGATAGTTGATACCTGGTGGCAGACAGAAACAGCAGGAACATTGATCTCAAACCTTGCTGGCATTACTCCTGCAAAACCGGGATGGGCAACTTTGCCAATGCCTGGTGTGCAGCCAATTATTGTAGATGAAAAAGGAAACGAGGTTACCGAAAAAGATGAACATGGAATGCTAAAAGGTAATCTCTGCATCAAAGCTCCATGGCCCGGTATTTTAAGAACTACTTATGGTGATCATGAAAGATGCAGGGTAAATTATTTTGCCACTTATCCGAATCTTTATTTTACAGGCGATGGTGCATTAAAAGATGAAAACGGAAATTATAGAATCACCGGAAGAGTAGATGATGTGTTGAATATTAGTGGACATCGTATCGGAACTGCAGAAGTTGAGAATGCCATCAACATGCACGCAGGTGTGGTAGAAAGCGCTGTGGTAGGCTATCCGCATGATATTAAAGGTCAGGGAATTTATGCTTATGTTATTTACAACGGCCATCATGGCGATGAAGATTCAAGAAGAAAAGATATTGCGCTCACCGTCGCAAAAATTATTGGCGCCATTGCGAAGCCAGATAAAATACAGTTTGTAACCGGCCTTCCAAAAACCCGCAGCGGAA
>JANXTN010000367.1 GCA_025352435.1 Ferruginibacter sp.
TGTGTTGATGATAAGGGGAAAGTGGTTTATTAATATTATAATGATTCAATAAAACCGAAGAAGTTCTTGTATCCTCTGCTAAAATTAAATCAGCATTTTTTAGTACCTCCACCGCACGAAAAGTCATGTCTGCAAGATTGCCAATTGGTGTAGGGACGAGGAAGAGCAAATAATAAATAATTTATAAATGGATAATTAATAAAGTTGCAGCAAAAAATTTTAATGGATCGGGTTTGTTATCCTTAATCTTACAATATTGTCAACGGAAAAATTAGCTAATAACTATATCATACATTTCCATCACCTGATTTGCCAATAATTTTTTTGCAGCTTCTTCTGCTTTTTCTCTTGCCGTTGTCTCGTCATCCGCTTCAATCTGCAATTCTATTTGTTTGCCAATTCTCACATCATTTACACCAGTGATTCCGAGGTTTGCAAGACCACCTAAAACAGCTTTTCCCTGCGGATCTAGAAGGTTTTTAAGTGGCATCACTTTTATTTGAGCAGTAAATATCATGCTTGTTTATTTTTGAAAGCTAAAGATAAAATAATGTATGCTATAAATATAATTGGCACGGCTAGCCATTTAAAAATTATTGCAGCAATTATGGAGAAAATGATCAATATAAATTTTGAAAGATTGTCCTTGACTGTAAGATTTTTAAACTTCAAAGCCATCAAGGGAAGCTTGCTTACCATAAGTCCGCTAACAATTAAAATGAGCGCATATAAAAATAATTTGTTTGTTACCAGGTTAATTAAAGTTGCATTGGTGGCTTTCCAATAAATAAGTGGCAAACTGGCAATCAACAACCCTGTTGCGGGAATTGGAACACCTTTAAAACCATATTGCTGAGTAGTGTCAATATTAAATCTTGCGAGCCTGTATGCACCCGCAGCAGCTACAATAAAAGCTGGAATAAGGAAAACTATTGAAGTATCTATTCCACCCTCATTAGCAGCGTAACTCATTCTAAGGAATTGATAAATAATCATTGAAGGAGCTACTCCAAAACTAACCACGTCAGCTAATGAATCTAACTGCTTGCCCATTTCTGAAGATGCATTAAAAAGACGAGCCACAAAGCCATCTAAAAAATCAACAACGGCTGCAATGCCGATAAATAGTGATGCCATCCACATTTTTTCTGACAGATCAATAAACTGTGCTCCATCAGCATCATATTGAATTGTAATGCCGTTTTGCAAAATATATGTAATAGCGATGCAACCGCAGGTAAGGTTTAGTAGTGTGAAAATGTTAGGGACCTGTTTGAGCATATTTAATGTTTAAGTTGAAGTAAATTAGCAAGTAGCAAATATCTAATGGCTAATTCTTTCTCCTCATCAACGCCTCTATCTCCTCCACTTCAATAGGGATATTTTTCATTAAATCTTTATTGCCATTTTTTGTTACCCAGAAATTATTTTCAATACGGATACCCATTTGTTCTTCTTCTATATAAATACCCGGCTCTATAGTAAAGACCATTCCTGCTTTTATGGATTCTGTTCTTGTTCCAAGGTCGTGCACATCTATTCCTAAATGATGCGAAATTCCATGATATAGATATTTTCGATAAGCACGGTCATTTGGATTTTCATTTTTAATATCTGACTTTTTTAAGAGCCCAATTTTTTGAAAAACTACAGTAGCTTCATCTCCAATTTTTTCTGTGTAATCAACGATACTAATGCCGGGCTTTAAAATACTTGCGGCATATTTATGCAAATGGAGGCAAGCATTGTAAACTGTCTTTTGGCGCTTTGTAAACTTGCCATTTACAGGCACGGTACGGGTAAGGTCTGCAGCATAATTGCCATACTCAGCTCCAAAATCCATTAAGATTAAATCACCGTCTTTGCACTCTCTACAGTTTTCTACATAGTGCAAAACTCGTGCATTATCGCCACTGGCAATGATGCTGCCATACGCTTCTCCTGTTGCACGTTGCATTAAAAATGAATGTATGATTTCTGCGTGGATTTCGTATTCCATAACCCCAGGCTGTATAAATTGTAGCAATTTCCTGAACGTGATGTCAGTAATATCAATTGCTCGTTGCATTACTTCCACTTCTTCTGCAGATTTAATAGCACGAAGCTCTTTTAAAATGGGAGCACTTCTTCTATAATTATGCAAAGGATAACGAGCACGCATTTCCTGTGCATAGCGGTAATCTCTTACATCAATGTTGCTTCCCTTACGATCGTTCTCATTTGTATTGAGGTAAATATTTTCCGCTAGATGGATCCACGGTTGCAGCATTGGATCCAATGAATCTAAATAAACAACTGTTTGTATTCCTGAAATATTTTGAGCCTCAGCAATTCGCAAGCGATGGCCATCCCACTTTTCCTTCATCTCGTTTGGTCTTACCACTACCAGGACTTCACGGTATTTAGCATCGGGATTATCAGGAAAAAAAATCATCATGGTATCTTCCTGCTCTATGCCTGTAAGCCAATACAGATCAGAGTTTTGCTTGAATTTATGTAATGCGTCCCCGTTTACCGGTAACTCATCGTTACTATTAAAAATGGCAATCGAATTTTTAGGAAGCTTGCTTACAAAACGTTTTCTGTTTTGAATAAAAATATCAGGATTGAGGGGAAGGTATTTCATTGATACTATTTTTATACTGCAATATAATTTTTTTAAGCTATCAAATTTAGAAGTATTGAAAAAGCAGCGCTACCTGAATTATTTCGCATAGAAAAAAGCTGAAAAAAGATTTAAAGTTGAAGAGCGACGGGATAGAAGTGAAAATCCTTTTTATATCGCTTCAGCGAATAAAAAGATTGTAACAAATAGCCCGGACAAAAGTTGGGTTTTGCTCTAATGTAAACCGCACAAAAAAACCTCAACAATTCATGTTGAGGTTGTACTTTATCAATCAATCAGAAACTAACTGATTTTTGGAGCGGCAGATAAAATTTCTTCGCTAACACCACTTGAATACTTCTCAAAGTTTTTCACAAACTGTTTTGCAAGTGCAACTGCTTTTTCATCGTACGCACTTTTATCTGCCCATGTATTGCGAGGATTTAATATTTCGCTTGGAACATTGGGGCATTCCTTAGGCATCATCATTCCAAAAACGGGATGCGCTTCATATTCAACATTATCCAATTTTCCTTCTAATGCTGCGGTAATCATGGCCCTGGTATATGCCAATTTCATGCGACTTCCCACTCCATAAGGTCCTCCACTCCATCCTGTATTGATCATGAAGACATTCACATTAGCATCTGTCATTTTCTTACCAAGCATTGCTGCATATTTACCGGGATGTAATGGTAAAAAAGGTGCACCAAAGCATGCACTAAAAGTTGCTGAAGGCTCTTTAACACCGGCTTCTGTGCCCGCAACCTTTGCGGTATAACCACTAATAAACTGGTACATTGCCTGGCCCGGAGTTAACTTACTCACAGGTGGAAAAATACCGTAAGAATCGGCAGTAAGGAAGAAAATATTTTTTGGCGTTTTGCCAATAGATGGTTCTAAAGCATTACTTATAAAAGTAAGCGGGTAACTTATTCTCGTGTTCTCTGTAATATCTTTATTGGCAAAGTCAATTTTATTGGTCCCTGGTACAAAGCCCACATTTTCAACCAGCGCACCCGGACGAATTGCATTGTAAATTTCGGGTTCATTTTCTGCACTTAAGTTTATCAATTTTGCATAGCAACCGCCTTCAAAATTAAACACCGAATTATCCGTCCAACCATGTTCATCATCACCAATTAATTTTCTGTTGGGATCTGCACTTAAGGTTGTTTTACCTGTGCCACTAAGCCCAAAGAAAACTGCTGTATCTCCATCTAAGCCTACGTTCGCAGAGCAATGCATACTCAGCACATTTTTTTGATGAGGTAAAATAAAATTGAGAATGGTAAATATTCCTTTTTTAATTTCGCCTGTGTACCCTGTGCCGCCAATCAAAATAGTTTTTTTGGTAAAACTTGTCATTGCAAAATTATGCTGCCTAGTTCCATCAACTGTAGGGTCTGCATGGAAACTTGGTGCATGTAAAATTGTCCATTCGGGCGCAAAGTTTTCTAACTCCTTTTCATCCGGACGCAGAAACATATTGTAAGCAAATAAATTGCTCCAGGGATTTTCATTTACTACACGAATATTTAATCGGTATTGAGGATCTGCGCATACATAGGCATCTCTTACCCACAACTCTTTTTGAGATAAATGTGCGATTAATTTCGCATGCATATTATCAAACACCTGTGGCGTGATAGGGAGGTTAAAATCATTCCAATGAACCGCCTCGGCAGTTATTTCATCTTTTACACAGAACTTATCTTTCGGGCTTCTGCCTGTAAATTCGCCGGTATTTATTAGTAAAGCACCCGTGTCATTTAATTTACCCTGATCAAGATTTACAGTGGCGTCAGAAAGTTGTTGAGGAGTTTGTTGGTAGTGTATGTTTTGACTTGTGTTTATACCTATCGCTGCCAAAACATGGTTGACTGTTTCAGGCATTTGAGATACTGACATATCATTTTTTTTAGTGAGGGCGCAAATATAGTAGAAGTGTTTAAAGCCGCAAATTTTTACAGCCTTACATTTTACCCATTTTGATTTATTTTTCTTAAAAAGCGAAGGATAAAAATATTTTTTTTAAATTATTAACAACAGAAAGACTTTTTTAAAAGAATTTTAGCAGAGGGTACTTTCTGCGAAGGAAAATTACCTGTAAAATTTCTGATTTATTTTGAGCGAAGGATGGACATTATCTTTCAAATTTCAATCTCAGGAATATTTCCTTCTACAATAAGATTTGCTTTGGTCTTACTTTTAATTTCATCAGCTGTTACGCCCGGTGCTCTTTCAATTAATTTAAAGCCGGTGAGAGTTATTTCTATAACAGCTAAATCAGTGACAATTTTTTTCACACACCTAGTGCCTGTTAATGGCAAGGAACAAGTTTCTAAAAGTTTACTTTCACCGGAAGGGCTGGTGTGCATCATGGCTACAATAATATTTTTTGCACTTGCCACAAGATCCATAGCTCCCCCCATTCCTTTAACCATTTTTCCGGGAATTTTCCAGTTCGCAATATCTCCTTTTTCACTTACTTCCATAGCGCCCAGTACCGTGAGATTTATTTTTCCTGAACGTATCATTCCAAAGCTCATAGCACTATCAAAGATGGATGAACCTGGTAAAGTAGTTATCGTTTGCTTCCCCGCATTAATGAGGTCTGCATCTTCGTCTCCTTCTATTGGGAAGGGGCCCATACCTAATAAACCATTTTCACTTTGAAGGACGACATTCATTCCCTCGGGAATATAATTAGCAACAAGTGTAGGAATCCCAATACCTAGATTTACGTAAAAACCATCCTGCAATTCTTTTGCAATTCGTTGTGCTATTTGAAATTTATTTAAAGCCATAATAAGTGATGTGATAATATACGGTTATGCAAATGTGCTAATCTGCTAGTAATGATAATGTACTAATTTTTTTAAACCATAAATGGTGTAATTACTAAAGATCATATTATTCACCAACTTAACTAATCGACCTTCCTAACAGTTCTCTGTTCAATTCTTTTCTCATAATTTATTCCCTGAAAAATTCTATGAACATACACGCCCGGGGTATGGATAAAGTTGGGATCAAGTTCGCCATCTTCCACTAATTCTTCCACTTCTACAATGGTAATTTTTGCAGCCATCGCCATGAGGGGGTTAAAATTTCGAGCAGTATCTTTATAAATTAAATTACCACTCTTATCTCCCTTCCATGCTTTGACCAATGCAAAATCTGCTTCAAAAGCAGCTTCCAATAAGTATTCTTTGCCATTAAATATTCTAGTTTCCTTCCCATCTGCAACTTCAGTTCCCACACCTGCAGGCGTAAATATGGCAGGCATCCCATAACCTGCAGCCAAACACCTTGTAGCCAAAGTACCTTGTGGTATTAGCTCTACTTCCAATTCTCCTGATAATAATTGTCGTTCAAATTCTGCATTCTCACCCACATAAGAAGCAATCATTTTTTTAACCTGTTTCTGTTTTAGCATCAACCCTATTCCAAAGTCATCTACACCTGCATTGTTAGATATGCATGTTAGGTTCGTTGTTCCTTTCTTTACCAATGCTGCAATGCAATTCTCAGGAATGCCGCATAAACCAAACCCGCCAAGCATGAGTGTTTGCCCGTCCTCGATATCAAAAATGGCATCTTCTGCATTCTTATTTAACTTGTTCATGAGTTCCTTTTGTCGTTTTATCGAATTTGATATTTTCTTTTATTCTACCGTTCTTCACAATCATGGAATCCAATAATGGTTTCAATAGTTCTTCGTGATGAATGTAATAATCATAACTTTTATAAAAAGTTTTTTTATCAGTTTGGTATTTGGCAAATATTTTTTGCTGAAGTTTTAAATTTTCTAGAGAAAGATTTTTGGAAGAATCTTTTGACATGTATTCCTGAGTAAAAACTTCTGCCTTGGTAATTTCCCACAATATTTTTTCCATTTTATCAGGGGCTAAAATATCTTTTTTTGTTTGCTTGCAGGATAATAAAAAAAGACAGAAAAAGAACAGAAAAAATATTTTCATCACTTTAAAACTTCTTTGTAACTGTTTGAATTTGTAAG
>JANXTN010000371.1 GCA_025352435.1 Ferruginibacter sp.
CTAGGCTGGGGGTCTAGGGGTCGCAAGTTCGAATCTTGTCCACCCGACAAAAAACTTTTTTGATAATAAATCAAAAAGGTTTTTTTTACAAATGTGTGTGAATTAATTCAACAATTGTTTTGCGGATGCTTTTGACTAATCAATTAAAGCAATAAAAAATTGTCAAATGCATCCATTCCAGATCAAGAAATTATACTTGCGCACCGAAAAGTGATTGCGCATGAAATCGTGTGGATTAATCACAATTTTTAGCAACATCCACCACCATCGTAAAACCAGGTGCTCTCAGAAATATAAATATCTTTCCTCCCTAAACTTTTTAAAGCGGAGGCAGTTTTATCACAGATAGCCAAAGGTTGGTTGGGAAAAAGTACATGCCCTTTTTCGTCATCAAACAATTCTTCCTTCCCATAATATATAGCCGTTTTTCCGGTAAATACGCAAGGACCGTCTTCAGGAATAGGATCTTTTATAGCACAAACCTCAACACTCTCAATAAATATCATTTCGTCCGTATCATAATTTAGCGGATCTAAAATTCTGTAAGGTCGCTTGGCTCTTATCTCTATGGTGCCAAAACCAACATCGGTGATCATCTTGATATATTCCTGCAAAGTAAGAGATCCACTTAAACATAATGCTCTTAATTGCGCATCTTCTTTTAAATTTTCAGGCATAGTTTGCTCACAGGTTGGATCACTCAGAACCAGTCTTCCTCTAGGTTTGAGAACTCTGTACATTTCCTGCAACGCCTTTTTTAGATCTTCCTGTTTAAAAATATTGAACAGGCAATTCTGCGCAGCTACATCAATAGAATTATCTTCTACAGGTAAACTCAAAGCATCACCTTTTACAAGCTTCACAAAGGAAGAATTAAACCAATCATTTTCTTTTTCTGCAATTGCAAAATTTTCTTCACAGGCCTGCAACATTTCATCTACTACATCGATCCCTATAACCCCATTTTTATTTCTGTTAAAATAAGAGAATTGCAACAACTCTATACCTCCACCAATACCAACATATAAAATGGTTGGGTTGTTCACAAGGTCCCTGGGGTTAACAGTGCTGCCACAGCCGTAATTCATTTCCAGCATGCGCTTAGGAATAGAAAGACCCGGCAGTTGCCAAATGGGTGTGGTAGTGCAACACAAACCAATTTGTGGGTTTTCTGCAGCTTCTTTATAAACGTTTTTTGTAGTTTCTAAATAGGTCATAATTTTTAAGCAACGGCTCCGCCACAACTACTACCTGCACCTGCTGTGCAGCCATAGCAATGTTGGCCAATTTTTATATTTCGGTTTATAATATTCTTAATATTGAATTGTGATAGGTGAGTAGAGGAACAAGCAAGTTTCAGATCAAGCATTTGATTAAAATCGCAATCGTACAAGTATCCATCCCAGCCTACAGAGATTGTATTGCGGCACATTACATTGGCGGCTGCTACAGGGTTATATGCCATAACCAACTTCTCCATATATTTTTCATAATTATGCGTCTGTAATAAATAATCTAAAAAACGACTGATTGGAAGATTGGTAATAGCAAACAATTGATTAAAACTTATTTGGAATTTATTCATCAATGCTTCTTTGTACTCTTTTTCTAAAGCATCTTGTGCGGGAGGTAAAAATGCTCCCGCAGGATTGTAAACTAAATTTAGGATAAGGTTAGTATCTGATTGGCCGTAGCCTACATCATTGAGCATCTGTAATGATTTAATACTGTCTTCAAATACTCCATCGCCACGTTGCCTGTCAGTTCTGTCTTGTGTGTAAAATGGCAATGAGGAAACAACTTCTACATTATGCAGTTTGTAAAACTGTGGCAAATCGTAATATTTCTTGTTCGCACGAATAATAGTAAGATTGCAGCGAACGATCACATGCCTGTTTAATTTTTTTATTTCCTCTACAAACCATCTGAATCGGGGATTCATTTCAGGTGCACCGCCGGTAAGGTCTACGGTTTTTAAGAATGGATTTAATTTTAAAACTTCTAAACATTGCAGCATGGTCTCTTCCGTCATTATTTCTTTGCGATCAGGACCTGCATCTACGTGGCAATGTTTACATACCTGATTACACATTTTACCCATGTTAACCTGAAACACTTCTAAGCTTTGTGGTGTAAGCGGGTAAAGATTACTCTCTTCGAGCTTTTGTTGAAAAGGAATTAATTTAAAATCCTCAGATTCCCTATGCTCTAATATTTCTATTTGCTCACTGGTATTAGATAGAATGTTGTGTTCTGCTAATAATGACTTCATAATTACATTGCTATTTCTTTAACCTTGTTCATCATTTGAACACCGTGGACCAACGATGCTCCTCCCCGTATAGCGCAGGCTACATGCACAGCTTCCATCATTTGCCCTTCGCTCCATCCTTTTTCAAAAGCATCGCTACTATATGCATCAATACAATACGGACATTGAACCGCATGGGCTACTGCTAAAGCAATTAACGATTTTTCACGTGCAGTTAATTCACTGTCTTTAAAAACTTCTCCGTAATAATCGAAAAATTTTTCTCCTAACTGTTTTTGAAAGTTTACTATGCTTCCAAATTTTTTTAAGTCTGCAGCGTCATAATAGTTATTTTCCATCCTGTAAAAATATCATTAATAGGTTTAAAAAAAATTCGATAAAAAATATTCTGTATAAAATCCTGTTATAAAATATTTCCGGACTCTGCCGATAATAATAAACAACTATAAAATTTTGTTTCGGCATTCAACAAATTAATCTGTAAAGAAAATTTCGAAATCTGATATTTTATTATTTCCATAAATTAAAAGGAAATAAACAGAACCTGTTTTCATTAAAAAATTATTAACGGAATTTAAAACGATGAAGATGTTAGACATCCAAAATTAAAACGGCTGCCTCGTACTAAAGAGGCAGCCATTTTATTTTAGCTATCAATTTTCACACAACTTCTTATAAAATATTTATATCTTTTGGTGTTGCGCTGTGACTTTCTTTTTTTGGAAGTTCAATTTTAAGAATCCCATTCTCATACCGAGCGGCAATATTTTCCGTGTCAATTTTTTCATTCAATGTAAAACTTCTCTTAAATGATTTGAGTGCAAATTCCGTTCTGATATATTTTTCGTTTTCTGATGAATTTGATTCTTTTTTCTCAGTACTTACGGTAAGTATATTATTGTCTAACTTAATACTAAAATCAACTTTAATATATCCCGGAACAAAAAGCTCTACTGAGTAAACTGCGGATTTGTCAATAATGTTTACAGGTGGATAATGTAAAACATCTTCCCTTACAGTTTTGCTTACAGCTGAAGGTAATTCATTGAAAATTTCTTTCATAAAACCGTCGATAGATTTGTAATTGTTATTCATTTTTACGTATGACATAATTTTGATTTTTAGAGTTATAAATGATTTTGTGTTGAGGATTCAAATAATATTCCATTTAAAAAATTACGCCTTAATGGCATTAATTTTAAGTTTATAGTGCCAATGTGGCAATATTTTCTAATTAATTCTGCAATATTTTCATCGGTATATATGAGTTTTAGCATGTAATTTTGCACTCTAAAATAAGATAAATATGTACCCAGAAGAGATTGTAATACCAATGAAAGAAGAGCTTACAGAAAATGGTTTTTCTGAAATGCTTACAGCTGAAGATGTAAACACCACCTTATCTGAAAAGGGGACTTCTTTAGTAGTAATTAATTCTGTCTGTGGTTGTAGTGCAGGAACCGCAAGGCCCGGTGTTTTAATGGCCGTAAACAGTGCTACCAAAAAACCTGATCACATTAAAACAAGTTTTGCAGGTTTTGATGTAGAAGCAGTAAATGAAATTCGCAAACATTTAATGCCTTATCCCCCAAGTTCACCCGCTATAGCATTATTTAAAGATGGCGAGTTGGTGCATATGATAGAACGCCACATGATAGAAGGAAGAAGCGCACAAATGATTGCCGATAATTTGAAGGGCGCATTTGATACTTATTGTAATTAATTTATTGCATTTTAATAAGTCATCGTTTATTGGTTGCTGTTTGTTATTCGATTGTATAATAACAGTTTTAACCAATGCACGGTGACTTTTATTATATTGCAACACTTCAAAAAAATGTACGCACATGTATCCGAATTTATATTATGTTTTTAAAGATTGGTTCGGTGTAGAATGGAATGGTCTTAAAATACTGAATACATTTGGATTGATGGTCGCTTTGTCTTTTGTAGCTGCGGCAATTGTGCTAAGCGCAGAACTTAAAAGGAAAGAAAAATTAGGACTTTTACAACCATCGGAAGAAACGATCGTAGTAGGGAAACCGGCCTCCATTTTTGATCTTATTTTTAATGGTATTGTGGGTTTTATATTTGGTGCAAAGTTGTTAGGGCTTCTAATTAATAAAGCGCCGGAAATTAATACGCAGGATTATATTTTTTCAAAAGATGGTAATTTTATAGGCGGTATTTTAATGGCGATAATATTGGTAGCCATAAAATGGTATGATAAGAATAAACAAAAATTAAAAGTACCGGAACGCAGAACGGTAAGAATATGGCCGCACGACAGGGTAGGAGACATTATTATTATTGCGCTGATATTCGGAATCCTGGGTGCAAAATTATTCGACAATTTTGAACATTGGGATGATTTTATAAAGGACCCTATCGGAAAATTATTTTCTGTGAGTGGTCTTACTTTTTATGGTGGATTAATTGTAGCAGCAATTGCTGTTTGCTGGTTTGCTTATAAAAAAGGGATTAAAGTAAGTCATCTTGTAGATGCAGCAGCTCCCTGTTTAATGATCGCATATGCTGTTGGAAGAATTGGTTGCCAGGTTGCCGGTGATGGTGATTGGGGAATTCCAAACAGCGCATATTCAAGCGATGCTAAAGGAAATTTAGCATTGGCTGCACCCGGCGATTTTGAACAAACTTTACAAAAAAATTCAACCTATTTTCTAGAAGGAAAGGTAATAGATAATACAGGTAAAAGTGTTTTCGTAACTGATAGAACTTACGCTTCTCTTGCAGAAGTTCCTCATAAATCAATTGTGGGAGTTTCATTTTTGCCTAAATGGCTTTTTGCATATAGCTTTCCTCAAAATGTAAATAATGATGGCATTCCGATTCCAGGGATAACAGATGATCATTATAGTGTACTTCCGCAACCGGTTTTTCCTACCTCTTTGTATGAAACGATACTTTGCAGCTTTCTTTTTTTGATTTTATGGGCTGTCAGAAAAAAAATTATAACCCCTTTAATAATGTTTGGTATTTACCTGATTTTAAATGGGGTTGAACGATTTTTGATAGAATTGGTAAGGGTAAATAAATCTTACAATGTATCAAATTTCTCTTTTTCCCAAGCACAAGAAATAGCTTTAATGCTTATTATTGGCGGAATTGGCTTGATAATTTTTGCAAAACTCCACTACAAAAAATAAATTTTCTAATTATATTAATGGTGATGACCGGTAGGTAAAACTGCCGGTCATCATTTTTTATTACCGTTCATTACTAAACATTGTACTATGCAATACAAAGTACATAGCTTTGTTTAGTATTTATCAAACTAAAGAACTAAACTTTTAAAAAATGAAACAAGTAATATTAATCTTAGTAGTGGGTTTAAATGGCATGTTTGCAAAAGCTCAAACAACTTCTGTTCAAGGTAAAGTATTAGACAAAAATGCAATAGCAATTAATGCAGCAACCATCACTTTGCTCAATGCGAAGGACTCGTCTGTAGTAAAATCAGTTATATCTGATCGAGAAGGAACCTTTATCATTGAAAGCAAAAGTGGTGGAAATTTTCTGGTATCAGTTTCCGCTACCGGTGTTAAAAAAACATATTCTGAAACTTTCACCCTTTCAGAAAATAAAACTTACACCTTAAAAAGTATATCAGTAATGCCGGCTAATAAAACAATGGATAACGTTTCCGTAGTTGCAAAAAAGGGTCTTATTGAACGCAAACTAGATAAAACAGTTATTAATGTAGATGCGTCAATCACAAGTGCCGGCAGTACTGTGATGGAAGTTTTGGAAAAGTCTCCTGGGGTATCAGTAGATAAAGATGGAAAGATAAGTTTGAAAGGTAAACAAGGTGTTATCATTTTAATAGATGGAAAGCAAACCTACATGGGCGTTCAGGATCTGGCTAACTATTTACAATCCATGCCGGCAGCCAATTTAGATCAAATAGAATTAATGCCCAATCCATCCGCAAAATATGATGCATCGGGCAATTCAGGAATAATAAATATAAAAACAAAGAGAAACAAGCAAAAAGGTTTTAATGGAAGCGTTAAAAATACATTGGCTTTGGCAAAATATGTAAGATCATCAAACACAATAAATCTCAATTATAAAAATGAGAAGTTCAATATTTTTTCAACATTAGGCGTAAACCATAGACAAAGTTTTCAGAATTTAGACATCAACAGAAAATACTACGATGCCAATAAAAACCTGGATGCAATTTTTGATCAAAATGCTACATTTTTAAAAGACAACAACAACAATAATGTGAAAGTAGGTGTAGATTTTTACGCAACTAAAAAAACAACCCTAGGAGTTTCATTCAATGGTTCTATAAGCCCGTCTGCACAAGATGGAACGAACATCAGTTATTTAAAAAATGCTAATGCTGTTACTAATTCTATTTTAAGTTCAAATAGTAAGGACGATGAAAAATGGAAAAATGCGGGGCTTAATTTAAATCTTCGACATGTTTTTGATAGTACAGGAAAAGAGTTAACAATAGATGTAGATGCTTTACAGTACAAGAGTTTTCACGATCAATATTTTCAATCAGAAAACTTCAACTCTTCTTGGGTAAAACAATCGGCGGAGGAACTGATTTCAAAGTTGCCGGCTACTATAAATGTTTACAGTGCCAAAATGGATTATGTGCAACCATTTAAATCAGGTTTAAAATTTGAAACAGGTTTAAAAACCAGCTTTGTAAATACTAACAATGTTGCAAGTTATTTCAATGTAATCGGTGGTGCACAGGTCGTTGATAACGACAAGACAAATCAGTTCAGGTATTTTGAAAATATTAATGCTGCTTATGTAAATTTCAGCGAGGAGTTTAAAAAATGGAGCTTACAGATGGGTCTTCGTTTAGAAAATACAAATTACAAAGGCAACCAGTTTGGCAATCCTGTTAAGCCTGACTCATCGTTCAATAAAAGTTATACGGGCCTTTTCCCTACTATGTTTGCGGGCTATAAACTAAATGACAAAAATCAGTTTGGCTTTTCTTATGGCAGAAGAATTTCTCGTCCTGATTACGAGAGCCTTAATCCATTTATTTTCTTTATAGATAAGTATACTTACGAAGCAGGTAATCCTTTTCTTAAACCTATGTATGCAAATGTGTTTGAACTTTCTCATACGTATAATAAGTTTCTAACTACTAATTTAAATTACACTCACAATAGAGATTTGTTCAATGAATATTTTGAACAATTGGGTTATGCCACCATTGTAAAACAAAATAATTATGGCAGTATAAATAATATTTCATTCTCTTTAAATGCTGAAATAAAACCAAGCAAATGGTGGACTATGATGCCTTATGCAGAAATAAACTACAATAAAGTAAGGTCTCAACTTTATGGCTTTGAATTAAAGACGTCAGGTACAGGTTTTTCATCAAATATCAACAATCAGTTTTCTTTTAAAAAAGGGTGGAGTGCAGAATTATCAGGTTTTTACAGAACAAAGATGAAAATGGGACAATTTGAAATTAACTCTATGAATCAAGTAAGCACAGGCGTTGCCAAACAAATCTTAAAAAATAAAGGAAGCTTAAAATTAAGCATTACAGACATTTTTAATTCCGGAAAACAATCAGGTCTGGTAAATATTCAAAATACAGTAGCAGCTTTTACACAAACCCGTGACAACAGAAATATTGCAATAACATTTAGCTATCGTTTTGGGAAACCTCTAAAAATTCAACAAAGAAAATCGGGTGGGGCAGAAGATGAACAAAGCAGAATAAAGACAAATTAAAATCGCATTGCTATCTTTACAAAAAAAATATTATGCCATCATTTGATATCGCCAGCAAAGTAGATCTTCAAACTTTAGATAATGCAGTAAACGTGGTAAGTAAAGAAATAAAAAATCGTTTTGATTTTAAAGGGGCACATGTGGTAATTGAACTTAATAAAAAAGATTTTAAAATTAATCTGGAAGCAGATAGCGAAATGAAACTTGGCCAAATTACTGATGTGCTTATAAGCAGAAGCATTAAACAAGGCTTAGCTGCGGAAATATATGATTTAAGTAAAGAACCTTTTCCAAGCGGGAAAGTAACCAAGCAGGAAGTGCAGGTACGCAATGGTATAAAGCAGGAAGATGCAAAGAAAATTGTGAAGCTGATAAAAGACAGTGGCTTGAAAGTGCAGGCTGCGATAATGGATGATATTATACGGGTAACAGGGAAAAAAATAGATGACCTACAAGATGTAATTCAGGCAAGTAAGGAATGGAATATAGGATTAGCCTTGCAATTTGTAAATATGAAATAGGAACAATGTCCGAAATTCCTCTGACTATATATTTTGAGACTTAACACTATTACCTTACTTTTGCGCATTAAATAAACAAGCATGGCAAAATCCATGCACTAAAAAAATAAAAATGAAAAAAGATCTGCATCCCAAGAATTATAGAATGGTAGTTTTTAAAGATATGAGTAACGGGACTTCCTTCTTAAGTAAATCAACTGCTGTAACAAACGAGACCGTTGTTTTTGAAGAAGATGGCAAAGAGTATCCGGTAATCAAACTGGAAATTTCTAATACATCCCATCCGTTTTATACCGGTAAAAATGTATTGGTAGATACTGCAGGTCGTATTGATAAATTTAATAAGCGTTTCGGTAAAAAGACAGCACCAACCGCTGCTCCGGCTGAAAAAACAGCAGAGTAAAATATATTTGTACTATTAAAATCATTCCCTTCGGCTAAATCCGAGGGGATTTTTTTTATAAGATAATTATCAATATGTCATTTTTGTGATTCTGTATTTTTGAGAACCCTTAAATTTGTATTTAAACATTATTGAAATGGAACCAATTATAAAAAACCCGATAAATTTAACTGAGGCAGCTTTAAGCGAAGTAAAACGTTTGATGGCGGAGCCTGGTTTTGAAACGGGTAAAGTATTACGTATAGGCGTTAAAGGTGGTGGTTGTAGCGGTATGACCTATGTACTTGACTTTGATACCCGTAAAGAGAATGACGCCTTGTATGAAAAAGATGGTGTGAATTTTATCATAGACAACTCTCAAAGTATTTATTTATTTGGGATGGAAATAGAATGGGAAGGCGGTTTAAATTCACGTGGCTTTACTTTTAAAAATCCAAATGCAAGCAGCACTTGTGGCTGCGGTACAAGCTTTGCGGTTTAAATAAAATGTAGAAATAAACAATAAAATTTGGATGAAAAAAAGTCCGCTGAAAACTTAAGCGGACTTTTTTTATAAAACGAGTTATTTCTTAAAGCTCGGGGGCTTTTACTTTTTTAGTTTTGACTTCTGCGGCGGCACCTAATGGCTTATCCTTTGCAAAGTCAACTAAAATAGGCGCACCTACAAATATGGAGGAATAGGTACCAGTGATCACACCGATCATCATTGCAAATGCAAAACCTTTCGTAACCTCACCACCAAATACGAACAAGATCAACAAGGTTAAGAATACGGTTAATGATGTCATAATAGTACGGCTTAGCGTGTCATTGATTGCACGGTTTATAATATTGGTTTTAGTTTCACCTTTCATATCACGGCTGTACTCACGTATTCTGTCAAACACAATAACCGTATCGTTCATAGAGAATCCAATTACTGTCAATACCGCAGCAATAAAATGCTGGTCAATTTCCAAAGGAAACGGTACAATATCTTTTAAGAAAGAAAATACTGCTAGTGTAACCAACACGTCATGTATTAAGGTTACAATAGTACCTGCAGAATATCTCCAGTCGCGGAACCGAATAAAAATATAAATAAAGATTGCAAGCATGGCAAAGATGGTTGCTTTAATTGCGCCACGCTTTAAATCATCGGAAATAGAAGGTTGAACCGTAGATGAACTCTGAACATTATTTTTTGAGAATTGATCGTAAGTTAAGTTGGCCGGTAATACTTTCCTTAAGCCTTCATATAATTTTGTGAGTACTAAAGAGTCGGCATTTTCTTTTCCAATTAGATAAGATGTTGTAATGTTTAAATGTTTTGAATTGCCTACAGTTTTAATTACAGGAAACTCTCCGTTAAATGATTTTGCAAGATCATCCTGAATATCAGAATTTTTCAGGGGCTTGTCAAACTGTACAGTGTAACTTCTTCCACCTTTAAATTCAACCCCCTCATTAAAACCATGAAAGAAAGATGCTATTCCCAACGATAAAACTATTGCAGAAAGTATGTAGGCATATTTTCTTTTTTCAATAAATTTATAACTGGCATGTTGAAATATTTTACGAGAAATGTTTGTAAAATAATTGAAATGATGATTTTTATCTGTCCGTAAATCGGTGATTAATCTTGATACCAAAATTCCACAGAAAAGTGATAATGCAATACCTATCATTTGCGTAGTTGCAAACCCAAGTACAGGACCAAGACCAAAGAAAAATAAAATCGCAGCAGTAAGGAACGAAGTAATATGCGCATCTAAAACCGGGGCTAATGAACGGCGATAACCTTCATTAATTGCTGCGGGATATGCTTTGCCTTTGGTAAGTTCTTCTTTAATTCTTTCAAAAATAATTACGTTGGTATCTACTGCTAAGCCAATAGTAAGTACAAGACCTGCAATACCCGCAGCAGTTAATGTAAAACCAAACATGGCCAATACGCCAATTGTAAATAAAAGGTTTAGCACTAAAGCGATATTTGCAACCCATCCACCCGTATTATAGTAAACCAACATTAATATGAATATCACTGCAAATGCAATTAAAAATGCATTTCTACCTCCAATTAATCCTTCCTGACCAATGGTAGCGCCCACAATCTGTTCCTGAACAATTTTTGCAGGAGCATCCAGTTTGCCGGACTTTAAAACATTTGCTAAATCCTGTGCTGCTTCTACTGTAAAATTTCCGGAGATCTCCGTGTTGCCACCTTCAATTTTACCATTCACTCTGGGTGAAGAGTAAACAATATCATCTAATGAAATAGCAACATAACGTTTGTCATTTTTTTCTGTAAGGTTTGCCCATGTTCTTGCTCCGGTTGGAGTCATTTGCATTTTAATAGAAGGCGCTCCTTTCTCATCATAGCCTTGACTTGATTCTGCAACGCCATCACCTTCAAGTGGTGCTTTGTCAGAACCATTTAATTTTTCAAGCGCATAAACTTCAAAGAAAGAGCCCGTCTTTGCTTTTTGTTCAATACCATACATCAACTTTACATTATTGCCAAGCAAAGAAGTAAAGGCTGAGTTGTTGAAGTAGAAGTTTAATAAAGAAGTGTCTTTAGCAGCCACCATACCAATATAAGGCGTTTCATACAATTGGCCTGTTTTCGGATCTATAGGAAACTGCAAAACCGTACCTAAAATACCGGTTGCTGCAGAATCTCTTTTTGCTTTAGCGCTATCGCTAATTTTAGCAGTATCAATTGTTCCTTTTAAATATTTTGCCAAGGCCTTATCAGCATCGGTAAATGATTTTTGAAAATCCTGATCTCTTAATAATACAACACTCCAAAACTGTAGATTTGCTGACGATTGTAAAAACTTACGAACTCTTTCAGGATTTGTAATTCCTGCAAGCTCCACATTTATTACACCTTTATTTTCATCTAAATTAATATTTGGTTGCGCTACTCCAAACTTATCAATACGTTTTTGTAATATTTTATACGTTTGAGATATTGCTCCTTTACCTATTTGTTTAATTTTTGTGGTGACGGTTCTGTCATCATCACCTGGCTTCACTTCTTTGTTTGGACCTGTAAATAAGGATGATAATTTACCTGCACCATTTTGTGCAATATATGCCTGTGAAAAGAGATCTACAAAATTTGCCTCGCTGTTTACTTTTTGTGCATTTGCAGTTTGTAAGGCTTTCAACAAAGCAGGGTCACGGGGATTATTGCTTAAAGATTTTAATAATCCCTGGAGGCTCACATCCATTGTAACACTCATGCCACCCTGCAAATCAAGACCAAGATTTAGTTCGTATTCTTTACATTTTTGGTAGGTTGTACCTACTATTGGGTAAATCTCTTTTTCTTTTGTGCTATCGAGAATGTGTTGTGTTTTTGCTTTGATTATTTCGTCTCTGTCTTCAGCATTCATCCCAACTGTCTGGTTTTTTACAATACGTGTGGCCTGCGCTTTAACGGAAGATTCATAATTACGAACTACAAATGTGTAAGAAAGCTCCCAGATAGAAATCAATACGAGCGCAATGGTGAAGAACCAAACTAAACCTTTCAGTTTCATGTTAAAATACTTTAATAAGCTATGTTAATTTTTTACAAGTGTGCAAAGATAGGGGAAAATGGTAAAGTTGAATTTGGACGTTTCAATTAAAAATTCTCAAAATCATCAGAAAAAACTACAGGTAAATAATTAAAAAAATGACGGCAAGGGTTACTGAATTTTTTAAAAAATTCTTACATAAATAACAATACTTTTGTCACTTAACATTCAATACAATATGCTGTTATCTTCACTTCTTGATAAGTTTAATGAACCTGAAACATTAAAAATGGCTAAACTTGGCCGCGAACTAAGAGCAAAAGGGATAGATATTACGGACTTAAGTTTGGGTGAACCGGATTTTGATACGCCGACTCACATTAAAGAAGCAGCAAAAAAAGCTATCGACGAAAACTACAGTCATTATACTCCTGTACCGGGCTATATGGACGTAAGAGAAGCTGTGTGCGCTAAACTTAAAAGAGATAACCATTTAGACTATAAACCTGAAAATATATTAATCAGTACAGGCGCAAAACAATGTATTGCAAATGCCGTTCTTGCACTTGTAGATAGTAGTGATGAAGTAATAATTCCAACGCCGTATTGGGTTACCTACAGTGAAATTGTAAGGCTTGCAGGAGGGACAGTAAAATTTATAACCACATCTGTTGAAAACGGTTATAAGATTTCTGCAGCTGATTTGGAAAAAGCGATAACAGAAAAAACAAAACTGTTTATGTTTTCTTCCCCGTGCAACCCTACAGGAGCAGTATATACTAAAGCTGAGTTAGAGACGTTGGCACAAGTTTTTAAGAACCATCCAAATATTATTATACTCAGCGACGAAATTTACGAGTTTATAAATTACGATACAAGCCACCAAAGCATTGCTCAGTTTGAATATTTAAAAGACAGGGTTGTACTTATAAATGGCTTAAGTAAAGGTTATGCAATGACGGGGTGGCGATTGGGTTATTTAGCTGCCTCCACTTTAATTGTAAAAGCCTGCGATAAACTACAGGGACAATTTACCAGTGCCACATGTTCTATAACACAACGTGCAGCTATTGCAGCACTCACTGGCGACCACTCACCCACAAAGGAAATGGTTGCAATTTTTAAAGTTCGTAGAGATAAAGTAATTAAACTTTTAGGAGATATTCCGGGTATCATTTACAATATTCCTCCGGGTGCTTTTTATGTTTTTCCTGATGTGAGTTCCTATTTTGGTAAGAAAACTCCTGAAGGAAAAGTAATAGAAAATGCAGATGATTTGTGCATGTACTTTTTGCACACTGCTCATGTTTCTGTTGTTACCGGGAAGGCTTTTGGGGAACCAAAATGCATAAGAATGTCGTTTGCTGTGAACATAGAAAATATTGAAAAGGGTTTTGCAAAAATTAAAAAAGCGCTGGCTTCTTTGCACTAAATAATATTACAGATGAAGCCTATATATATTTTGTAACAATTTTTCATGAATGGAAATTACCTGTGGAATTAATAATTCAACATCATTGTTGTTGATGATGAAATCACATTGCTCCATCTTTTTTCTTTCATCCATTTGATGCTGCATTCTTTTTTCTACAGCTTCTTTTGTAAGGCTGTCTCGTTTTATAACTCTTTGTATCCTTACTTCTAAAGGCGAGGAAACACCAATAACAAGATCAAGATTTTTTTGCGCATTCGCTTCAAATATTAGGGCAGCCTCTTTTATAGCATAAGGGCAAAACTGTTTTTGAAACCATTTTTCTGAATCTGCAAGTGTTGCGGGATGAATAATTGAATTGATCAACAATGTTTTTTGTGGGTCAGAGAAAACGACTTCTGCTAAAAATGATGTGTTTAATTTTCCATCAATATAACTTTCAGTACCAAAATGTTTTATTACCTGCTGCTTCAGATTTTCATCTTCATTCATTAATTTTTTTGCCGCATTATCTGCATAATAAACCGGTATACCTAGTACTTCAAAAATACGAGCAACAGTAGTTTTACCCGAACCTATGCCACCTGTAAGACCAATTTTAAGCATGTCATCAATTTATTTTTTAATTAAAGTACGAATTAAACTTTGGTCAATAAAAAATGGCTTCAGGAATTAAAGATTTTCAATTCTGAAGCCATTTAATAAACTTATAGTTATTATTTTTTTATCTCAACAGCTGTTGATTTATTTACATTGGCTGTCCACTCCATGCTGATAGTACTTCTTTCAATTTTCATATAACTACCAGGGCTAGTTTCAAGTAACAATGTACCATCATCATTCAATTTATTTATGGTGCCGTGTATACCAGCAATAGTTACGATTTTGTCGCCTTTCTGCATATCTTCAACAAACTTTTTTTGCTCCTTAGCCTTTTTAGATTGAGGACGAATCATAAAAAAATAGAAAACTAAAATCATTCCTCCCATCATTACTGGGGTAGTCCAAGATGAAGTTGGAGCCTGTAAAAAAATTGATAACTGCATGTGTTTTATTTTATGTGAAAACTGTGTATGTATTTGAATATTATTTTTTTTCTGTTACTTCTCCTGTTAACAGTAATTCAGGAAATGCAGGTTCTGCATTAGAAGAAACCGTTACTGTTTTATGAGCATTACCTGCTCTGTGTTCACTATTAAATTTCACTTTTATAAACCCTGTTTCCCCGGGCTTAATAGGCTGCTCCGGCTTTTCAGGAACCGTACAACCGCAGCTCGCACTTACATTAGTTACAATTAATGGTTTTGTTCCTGTATTTTTAAACCGATAATTGTATTGTACAATTTCCCCCTCAGTAACTTTTCCAAAATTATAAATGCTGTCAATCAACTGCACTGTTGTAGGATCTTTAATTTCAATCTGTTGCTTTAATGGCTCATTTTTTTCCACCACTTTTTTATTACGGACATCGCAACTAACTAAAATAAATAATGCCGCTAAAATGAATGTGTATTTAAACATAGGATTAATTTTTTTGTTTAAAATCTCGTTTGTCAAGTTTATTTTCTTTGTCTAACTCTTTGTGAATATTATCTAATAAGCCATTTACAAATTGTCCGCTTTGTGGCGTGCTGTATGCTTTGGCAAGATCTATATATTCGTTTATAGTAACCTTAGTTGGTATCGTTTCAAAATACAAAAATTCACAAACCCCCATTTGCAATAAAATCAAATCCAATGCTGCAATACGATCGGCATCCCAATTTTTAAGTTTTGGTTTTATCAGTGTAAGCGTTTCGTCAGATTTATCCAAAACTGTATTTAATAGATCTTTTGCAAACGTTCTTTTTTCCAGGCTTAAAAAATCCTGAAAATTCTGTTGACCAGGTTTATTTAAATAACTCAACACAAGCGTGTGCATCATTTCAGCATCATCGTCCCAGTTTATAAAATGCTCCTCAATATGGTTTATAAAATCTTCATTGGGCAATAATAGATCTGTAAAAATAAATTCAAGCATTCTTCTTTCACTTCTCTTTTCCCTTGATTGGTGTTCTATGTACTCTTGGTATTCCTCTGTTTCTACAAGTGACCTATAAATCTTTTTAAGCAAATCTTTGTCTATTATATGCACCGGTTTAAGCTCATTTAATACTGCTTTGAAACTGGGTTCTTCTATAATTTTCCAAAGTATTTCATTGCCCGCTATTTTTGTATTTATGGCAAGATCAGCAGCTGAAGGTAAATTTTTGCTTGCTTTGTTATTTGCATCTGTTTCTGCGTAGCGTGCAGTTTCTGTGATAAAATATAGAAGGTATCCAAAAAGTTGTTTGCTTTGGTCTATTTTTTTTGTGAGAATTGAAATGGGTTCTCCTGGTTTTACACCGCCACTCATACTGTCCAATGCGTACAGTGTTTGCATTACCTTCACCCTTATATTTCTTCTGCTTAACATGGAGCCAAAACCTTTATTGAAGGCGCAAAATTAAGGTTTTTGATGAGATATTATGGAATAGATTTTAGTGTCGATTTTCCTAAACTCCTTTTTGATATTCAATTTTACCATTGAGTAAAATGATAAGGATTGTCTGTAAAATTGTCTTATTAATTCAGTCTTTCTTTGACAATTCTGTAACATATATGACAACTATGCCTTTAAATTGAATTGGTATAATATTAGACTACAGTTACAAACATCGTTTTTTTAATACTTTTCTAAATCAAAAAAAATAAATTATGGCTACTTCTAAGAAGCTAAACATCACACCACTTCACGACAGGGTTATTGTAAAACCTGCTGCCGCAGAAGAAAAATCTGCAGGTGGAATTATTATTCCGGATACTGCTAAAGAAAAACCATCTAGAGGAATTGTATTAGCTGCAGGTCCAGGCAAGGTTGATGAGCCCGTAACCGTAAAACCGGGCGATACCGTTTTATATGGTAAATATGCAGGTACTGAAATTCAAATTGAAGGAGCGGATCTTTTAATAATGAGAGAGAGCGATATATTGGCGATAGTGTAAACAGACACAAGATATTAGACCTAAGACACAAGATTAAAGTCTTCGTTCTAAAGACTATTATAAAAACATTTAAACGTATTAAGTATTGCTACTTGATACTCACATCTAACATTTAAAAAACAATGAGCAAAATAATTTACTTCGATATCGAAGCAAGAAACAAAATGAAAAAGGGTGTTGATACCCTTGCAAATGCAGTAAAGGTAACGCTTGGGCCAAAAGGGCGCAATGTAGTTATTGAGAAAAAATTTGGTGCACCAGCTGTTACTAAAGACGGTGTGACAGTTGCAAAAGAAATTGAACTGGAGGATCCAATTGAAAACATGGGTGCTCAAATGGTAAAAGAAGTTGCATCTAAAACTGCAGAAATTGCAGGAGATGGTACTACAACCGCAACCGTTTTGGCGCAGTCAATCATCAGCGAAGGTCTTAAAATGGTTGCTGCCGGTGCAAACCCGATGGATCTAAAAAGAGGAATTGACAAAGCAGTTTCTTTGATAGTTGAAAACTTACGCAGCCAAAGCCAAACTGTTGGTAATGATGCTAAAAAAATACAGCAGGTTGCAACAATCTCTGCTAACAATGATGAAACTATCGGTAAGTTAATTGCTGAAGCTTTTGTAAAAGTTGGTAAAGAAGGTGTGATAACTGTAGAGGAAGCAAAAGGAACGGATACAACTGTTGACATTGTAGAAGGTATGCAGTTTGACAGAGGATACATTAGCCCGTATTTTGTAACCAACAGCGAAAAAATGCAGGTTGAATTGCAAAATCCTTACATCCTTATTTTTGATAAGAAGATATCTATAATGAAAGATATCCTTCACATTCTAGAAAAAGTAGCACAAAGTGGTCGTCCGTTATTGATCATTGCTGAAGATCTTGAAGGAGAAGCATTGGCAACATTAGTGGTTAATAAATTGCGCGGTACATTAAAAGTTGCGGCTGTAAAAGCACCGGGCTTTGGTGATCGTCGTAAAGAAATGTTGACAGATATCGCCATTTTAACTGCAGGAACTGTAGTAAGTGATGAACTTGGTTTTAAATTAGAAGGTGTTGAATTAACTACTTTAGGTCAGGCAGCATCTGTAATGATTGACAAAGACAATACTACAATCGTTGGTGGTAAAGGAGCTAAAAAAGATATAACTGCTCGTGTAAATCAAATAAAAGCACAGGTAGAAAATACAACTTCTGAATACGATAAAGAGAAATTACAAGAGCGTCTTGCTAAACTTGCAGGTGGCGTTGCTGTACTGTATGTAGGTGCTACTACGGAAGTAGAAATGAAAGAGAAGAAAGACAGAATGGACGATGCATTGCACGCTACAAGAGCCGCGGTTGAAGAAGGTATTGTACCGGGTGGTGGTGTTGCATACATTCGTGCGTTGGTTGCTTTAGATCCAAAAGTAAAAGGCCAGATTGCTGATGAAACAACAGGTATGGCAATCGTTCGCCGTGCAATTGAAGAGCCGTTAAGAATCATTACTGCAAATGCAGGAGTAGATGGTTCTATTGTAGTAGAAGCAATAAAAAATGGCAAAGGAGATTTTGGTTACAATGCTCGCACAGAACAGTATGAAAATTCTATGTTCAAAGCAGGTATTATAGATCCAAC